>DATHSP010000337.1:0-2867 GCA_035464075.1 Thermoleophilia bacterium
CACCCCGGGTCGGGGCGAGTTCGGCGGCGTCGTCGAGGCCTTCCTGACCCCGGGCGACGGGCGCCTGTCGCTGGTCAATCGTTTCGGCGAGCCGGTCGTCGTGCGGCGCGCGGGCGAGAAGGAGGACGTGGGGCGCCGGCCGACGCTGCGCCGCGTGCGCCGCGCCTGGCGCAGCGAGGTGGAGGCCGCGCTCGATGAGCTCGACGCGGCGCTGCCCGAGGCGCTGGCCGGCGCGGAGGGCCGCTTCCTCGGGCCCGACGACGCCCTGCCCGGGCCGGCGGCCCGCCTCGTCGACACGACGCTGGCTCGGCTCAAGGACCTGCGCGTCGATGAGTACCGCCACCTCTGCGAGGTCGCGCTGCCAGGCTTCGCGGCGCGCGGCGACGCCGAGCGCGCCGCGGCCCTGCGCGTGCTCACCGAGTTGCGCAAGCGCGTGGTCTACGCCGACCTCGGCGGCCGGGCCCTGTCGACGATCGAGTACGTGACCGACGGTGGTCGCGCCGCCGACGGCGGGCCGGAGGGCGGTGTCTACCGCCTGCTCGACGCGGTGCCGCCGCTGGCGCAGGTGCTCGCCGAGCAGGCCGCCGCCGCGGGCCGTGCGGCCGACGAGACACCGCCACCCGCCGGCCGCTGGGCGCGACTCACGCTCGAGACCCGCGACGACCTGCTGCCGCCGACCGACGCCGCGCGCGACGTCCTCGTCGTCGACTTCGACGGCTTCGCCAGCGAGGCGTTCGGGCTCGACTGCGCGGCGCGCTTGCTATCTGAGGCCGTGCGCCTGGGCTGGCGCCACTTCATCGGCTACGGCTGCCTCGGCGGCCCGCGCTACATGGGGGCGAACCTGGCCGACGCCGATGGGGCGTCGGCCGAGGGCGTCGTTCTTGAGTTGTACGGTCGCGAGACCGGGGACTTCCTCGGCGCCCTTCTCGAGGGCGCCGAGATCCGGCTGTACGGCCAAGGGCAGTGCCACGTCGGCATGAAGGCCGACTCGGGCTACCTCTTCGTCCTGCAGGACGCGCTCAACACCTGCTTCTACGCCGCCCACGGAGGAACCCTCGACCTCTGGGACAGCGGCTCGCGCTTCGCCGTCGCCGGCCAGAACAAGGTGACGCTGGACGACGGCGTCTCGCCGGCCCAGGGCCTGCGCTCGATCCACTTCGGCTCGCCGAACGAGTACGCCTTCGAGTACCTGATGTCGGGCGGCGACAACTCGCTGCACGTGGTCATGGGGCTGGAGAAGCCCGACGAGCGCGGCGAGTTGCGCCTGCGGGCGAAGCCCTATTTCGGCAAGTTCTTCATGTCGGGCGCCGCCGCCGGGCGGGTCTTCGTCTTCGACCCGGAGCGCCGCCTCGACCCGGCGCAGTACCATGGCAACGTGGTCGAGGAGATCGAGCCCGAGGTCTGGGTCGAGCAGCTGGCGCCGTTCATCGCCCTCGAGGCGGCGCGCCGCGGCGCGCCGCTGCGCGTCGAGGGCGACGAGATCGTCCTGCGCCTCGAGGGCGAGTGGCGCCGCTTCCGCTTCGACGAGGCCTTCCTTCAGCTCGTGCCGCAGAAGGTCGCCCGCAGCCTGGCCAAGAAGGGCGTCACGCCGCCGCAGCTCACGCAGCTGGTGGACGAGCTGTGAGACGGCGTCGCGACGGGCGAGGGTCGGTGGCGGTGGTGCTCGGTCTGGCTCTCGCCGCCCTCGCCGCCGCCCTCGCGGGCTGCGGCGGCGGTGACGCGGCGCCCGGCGCCGCCGCCTCTTCGCCCGCGGCGTCGTCCGAGCCGGTCGCGTCGCCCGATCCCGTGAAGACCCCGGCGGGCGACCCGCTCCCGCCGGGGGCGCAGGTCGTCTACCTGCTCGGCGGGTCTTCGGCGCGCGAGTGCCTCGAGAGCAACGCGGCCTGGGGCGCGGCGATACGCGCCGCCGGCGGGCCGGAGGTGCTCGCCGTCGACCTCGGGGCGACCAACCAGAGCTTCAGCGCCGACCGCCGCCTCGTCCGGGGTATGCCGAAGGGCTCCGTCGTCCTGATCGGCGTGAGCCTCGGCCGGTACACTTCGCCGCCGCCGCGGGCGCTGGGCGACAAGCCGCTCGACGCCGAGTCCCGCGCGGCGCTGGCCGGTCAGGTCGACATCCGCCACCGCTACAGCGAGAAGCGCATCCACACGGACGAGCGCAAGGGCGAGATCCTCGACCTCTGGCTGGCCGAACGCTACGAGCTCTACCGCCGCAACTACGAGGCCAACCACGAGGAGCTCGAGCGTCTCGTGCGCGCCTGCCGGGACCGCGGCCTGCGTGTCGCCCTCCTCGAACTCCCGATCAACCTCGAGTTCGTGGGCGACCGCCTCGACACCCCCCGCGCGACGTACCGCGAGGACTGCCGCCGCCTCGCGGCGGTCAACGGCGTGCCCTTCCTCAGCTTCGTCGAGGAGGTCGGCCTGCGCAACACCGAGTTCTACGACCTCATGCACCTCGTGGAGCCCGGCCGCGAGAAGTGGCAGGCGCGGCTCGCGGAGGAGGTCGTCGCGCTGCTCGACGCCGACCGCTGAGGCGCAGCCCGCGTGGCCGGCCCGGCCGCGACTCGCGCCTCCGCTTCGCGTCTCCACGCTCCCGCCGCCTCCCCGGCGACGCGCCGCGTCCCGGCCACCCGACTCATCCCCGGCCGCGCGCCGCGTCCCCGGCCACCCGGCTCATCGCCGGCCATCACGCGGCGGTGGCGCTGCTCTTGGTACACTGCGGGACGCCAGGAGGAGGAGGCCGAGGGGTGACGACGCGACCCCACCGACAATGTCCACACGGCCGGTCGAGAGCGGCCGTGCCGCTGGGTCGCGCGGCTCGCGAGACCGTCCTCCGCCGCTGTCCGCCGCTGGTCGCGCTGCTCGTCGCC
>DATHSP010000338.1:0-5321 GCA_035464075.1 Thermoleophilia bacterium
AGCGCGCCGCCGTCTCCAGGGCGTTGAGGGCGACCCGGGCGTCTCCGCGCGAGATCTCGGCGAGGAAGGCGAGGCCGCCCTCGCCGAGGGCGACGGCCCGGTCGCCGAGGCCGCGCTCGGCGTCGCCCAGCGCGGTCACGACGATCTCCTCGACCTGCCCCGCGGTGAGCGCCTCGAAGCGGTACAGCTGGCAGCGTGAGATGAGCGCCGAGTTGACCTCGAAGTAGGGGTTCTCGGTGGTCGCCCCGATGAGCGTCACGACGCCGTCCTCGATCGCCGGCAGGAGCGCGTCCTGCTGCGCCTTGTTGAAACGGTGGATCTCGTCGATGAAGAGGATCGTGTGGGCGCCGCCGAGTCCGCGCGCCTCGCGCGCGCCCTGGATCGCGGCGCGCACGTCGGCCGTGCCCGAGCTCACCGCCGAGAGCTGCACGAGGCGCGCGCCGGTCTCGGCGGCGATGACCCGGGCCAGCGTGGTCTTGCCGCTCCCCGGCGGCCCGAAGAAGAGCATCGAGAAGAGCTGGCCGCGCTCGATCGCCGCGCGCAGCACGCTGCCGCGCCCGACGATGTGCTCCTGGCCGACGAACTCGGCCAGCGTGCGCGGCCGCATGCGCGCCGCCAGCGGCGCCTCGGCCGCCTGGCGGTCCTCGGGCAGAGAGAAGAGATCCATGGGGGTCATCTTAGCCGCTCGCCCACGCGGCATCTGCTACTATCGGCGGCGATGCGCACCGTGCTCGTGCTCAACAGCACCTATGAGCCGCTCAACGTGTGTTCCGCGCGCCGCGCGCTCGTGCTCCTCCTGAAGGAGAAGGCCGAAGTGGTCGAGTCGTCCGCGGCCTTCTACCACTCCGAGCGCTCCGCCTTCGCCCTGCCACACGTGATCCGCCTGCGCTCCTACGTCTACGTGCCGCGCCGCAACGGCACCCGCCTCACGCGCCGCGCCATCTTCGCCCGCGACCGTCACCGCTGCCAGTACTGCGGCAGCGACCGCCACCTGACCGTCGACCACGTCGTGCCGCGCTCGAAGGGCGGCGGCGACACCTGGGACAACGTCGTCACTTCCTGCGCGGCCTGCAACCGCAAGAAGGGCGACCGCCTGCCACACCACGTCGGCCTCCGCCTGCCGCGCGCCCCGCGCCCGCCCGAGGCGGCAGCCTTCGTCTACCTGCACGTGGACCGCGTCCACGACTCCTGGCTCCCGTACCTGAGCTTCGCCTCCTGAGCATGGGCCCACGCCTGAGGTCCGCCGGCTGAGCATCCACGGGCGTGCGACGGGGCGGGCGCCCACCGGGCGCCCGCCCCGTCGCTGTCGCCCCTCGCGCCGGCGCCGAGGCGCCGGTCGTGTCAGGCCTCAGATCTCCTCGGCCTTGCCCCTGCGGCCGCGGACGACGAACACGATGATGAGCCCGATCACGACCACCGCGGCGATGACGCCGACGATGAGCGCCGTGTTCGAGCCGCTTTCGGCGGCGTCCTCGCCGGTCGCGGGCTGGACGTTGAGGTACGAATCCATCTGTGTGTTGTACCAGACGTTCCCCTTGCCGCCCTGGGCTCGGACCCAGCCGGTCCAGTCGCGCGTGTTGTACGCGGTGAGGTCTCTCGGGTACACGAGGACGATGTACGGCGACTCGTCGTAGACGATCTTCTGCATGTCGTGGACGAGTGCGATGCGCTCCTGGAGGTCGATCGTCCCCTGCTGCTCTTCGAAGAGCCTGTCGTACTCCTCGTTCGACCAGTTGCAGTCACTCCACGCCTCGATCGAGTTCGTCGTCATGATCGAGAGGATGAAGTTGGGGTCGACGTCGCCGCCCCAACCCCAGATGAACAGGTCGAAATCGGGAGCGAAGTCGTCGCCCTCGTAGTTGTACTGCTTGTCGCCGAGCGCGCCGTCGTCGATCACCTGGTAGTCGATGTCGAGACCGACCTCCTCGAACCAGCCCGTGAGCAGCTTGCCCGCGTTCTGGCTCGCGGTGGACTCCGTGCGGGCGTAGAGGCGCAGCTTGATGTCCTCGCCCTCGTACTCGCGGATGCCGTTGCCGTCGCCGTCGGTGTAGCCCGCGGCGTCGAGCTCCTGCCGGCAGCGGTCGAGATCGAACGTGTAGGCGACGTCGTCGGTGGGCTCCCAGTGGAAGTCCGCGTCAGGGTCGTAGAAGTCGGGCATCACGATGGTGGAGCCGGGGCTCGCGAAGCCGTTGTAGGCGATCTCGACGATCTTCTCCTGATCGACCGCCCACTGCAGGGCACGACGGAAGGCCGGCTCGGTGATGACCGGATGACCCTTGGACTTGGGGTAGACATCGGGGTCGGCACAGTTGAAGCCGAGCTGGTCGTAACCCGCCGTGACGGCCTCGATCGACTCGAGATGCGGCTCGCTCCCGAGGGGCTGGAACTGCGCCGCCGGGGTGTTCCACGCGGAGTCGAGGTTGCCGGACTTGAGGTCCTGGGCCATCGTGTCGGCGTTCTGATAGGTCTGGTAGATGACCTCGTCGATCTTCGGAGCGCCCTTCCAGTAGTCCTTGTTGGCCTCCATGCGGACGTACTCGCCCTTCTGCCACTCGACGCACTGGAAGGGGCCGCTGCCCACGATCGGCGGCTTGTTCGGGAAGCCCGACTCCGCGTCCGCCGGATCGACCTTGCTCCAGATGTGCTCGGGCAGGATCGGTATCCAGAGTCCGAGCATATTGGCCTTGGGCTGCGAGCACGTGACGACCACATGCGTGTCGTCGGGAGCCTCGACGCTCTCGATGAAGAGCATGTAGTCGATGAACATGCCCATCTCGTTGTCGATGATGTAGTTGAAGGTGAAGGCGACGTCCCGGGCGGTCAGCGGCTCGCCGTCCTGCCACGTGGCGCCCTCCACGATGGTGAACGTCCACACCAGGCCGTCGTCGGACGTCTCCCAGGCGCTCGCCAGCCCCACGCCGGGAACGTTCGCGAGATCCTCGGCACGGAAGCCCACGAGCAGGTCGTAGTTGATCGACCAGATCTCATAGGACGACGACTCGTAGCCGACGAACGGGTTGAGGTTGTCGGGGTCGTTGGTCCACCCCAGCCTCAGCGTCGTCTTGCCTGCGGCCGGCGCCGGGCTCTCCGACTCGGCCAGCGCCCCGGTGAGACCCCAGACGAGACCGGCGACGAGGACCGCCAAGACCGTGGCGACGACTAGCAGCCGCCGCCCCCTCATGGTTCTCCCTTTCACCTTCTGCCTCCCTCTCCCCCATGGACTCGTCAGAGCAGACACGAGAAAGCCTACCACCAACCTCGCAGGGGTGCGCCGCCTGCGCAGCCACTCTCTGGTGCTATACTCGCGCCCGTGATCATCGACGCGAGCAGAGAGCCGCGCCTGCAGGTCGACGACGGCGAGCCGTTCGCCATCGAGCGCTGCGAGGTCGAGCGCGACGTCGAGCACTCGACGCTGACGCACATCGTCCGCGACGGCGCCCCCGTGAGCCTGCCGACCGGCGCACGCGTCACCCTGTGGGCGGGGCCCAACGTGGTGTTCGTCGGCAAGGCGGTCGCTCCCGACCGCGTGCTCGATCTGCTCTCGACCGAGAGCGACGACGAACTGAGCGGCACCGAGACGATCTAGCCTCGGGCGCTCTGAGGGGCGGAGCGTGAAGGGACTCATCTTGAGCGGGGGGGCCGGCACCCGGCTTCGCCCCATCACCCACACCTCGGCGAAGCAGCTCGTGCCGGTGGCCAACAAGCCTGTGCTCTTCTACGGCCTCGAGGCGCTGCGCGCGGCCGGCATCGACGACGTCGGCATCGTGGTCGGCGAGACGCGCGCCGAGATAGAGGCCGCGGTCGGCGACGGCGCCCGCTTCGGCCTGCGCGTCACCTACATCCCGCAGGAGGCGCCGCTCGGGCTCGCCCATGCGGTGCTCATCAGCGAGCCCTACCTCGGCGACAGCCCGTTCGTCATGTACCTCGGCGACAACCTGCTCAAGGAGGGCGTCACGCGCTTCGTCGAGCGGTTCGTCGAGAGCGGGCCCGACGCCCTCATCCTCCTCCAGCAGGTGAGCGACCCCTCCTCATACGGTATCGCGGAGCTCGACCCCGACGGCCGTGTCGCGCGGCTCGTCGAGAAGCCGAAGGAGCCGCGCAGCGACCTCGCCCTCGTCGGCGTGTACCTCTTCACCCCCGCCGTCTTCGAGAGCGTCAAGGCGATCTCGCCCTCCTCGCGCGACGAGCTCGAGATCACCGACGCGATCCAGCACATGATCGACCGCGGCCTGCGCGTCGAGTCGCACCGCGTCACCGGGTGGTGGAAGGACACGGGCAAGCTCGAGGACATGCTCGAGGCCAACCGCCTGATCCTCGGCACCATCGAGTCCGACGTGCGGGGCGAGCTCCGCCAGACGACGCTCGAGGGGGCCGTACGCGTCGGCGTCGGCTCGGTGCTCGAGCGCTGCACGGTGCGCGGCCCGGCGGTGATCGGCGAGCGCTGCGTGCTGCGCGACACGTTCATCGGGCCCTACACGGCGATCAGCGACGGGGTCACCATCGAGGAGGCCGAGATCGAGCACTCGATCATCCTCGGTGACAGTCGCATCAGCCGCCTGGGCGCGCGCATGACCGACAGCCTCATCGGGCGCGACTGCGTGATCGCGCGCTCCGACGGGCGGCCGGTCGCGTATCGCTTCATGGTCGGCGACTCCAGCCAGATCGGCATCCTCTAGGCGGCCGCGGCCGCACGGACGAAGGGCGGACAGCGTGATCGACGGCGTCATGACCAAGCGGCTCAAGGTGATCCCCGACGAGCGCGGCCGCCTCATGGAGTGCCTGCGCTGCGACGACGAGCTCTTCGAGAAGTTCGGCCAGTTCTACATGACGACCACGCTGCCGGGGGTGGTCAAAGGCTGGCACCTCCACCACGGCCAGGCCGACAACGTCGTCTGCGTGAAGGGGATGATCAAGCTGGTGCTGCACGACGCGCGCGACGGCTCGCCGACGAAGGGTCAGACCGACGAGTTCTTCATGGGCGAGCACAGCCCGCTGCTCGTCAAGATCCCGGCGGGCGTCTGGCATGGTTGGAAGTGCGTGAGCCCCGAGGAGGCGTACATCGTCAACGCCCCCACCGAGCCCTACCGCTACGACACGCCCGACCAGGAGGAACGCCCGCACGACGACCCCGGGATCGGCTACGACTGGGGCGTGAGGCTGCGGTGAGCGAACGGCGCTCGGCCGACGGCAGCCCCGGGGCACAGCGACCGCCGGCCGCCCCGGCGGCCGGAGCGTGAAGCCGCGGTGACCGGGCCGCGCTGGTTCGTCACCGGCGCCGGCGGCCAGCTGGCGACCGAGTTCGGGCGCCTCCTCGAGGGCGA
>DATHSP010000339.1:0-1513 GCA_035464075.1 Thermoleophilia bacterium
CTCCCAGCTCTCGAGCACGAGCGGAGAGACCGGGCAGATCAGGAACGAGTAGGGATGCAGACGCCGGATCTCGCGGCGACCGCCGAAGACGATCTCCAGCACCTCGAGGGTCCACGGCGCGAGCGCCGCGTCCTCGAACGAATCCTGCACGTGCCGTGAGAAGTTGCGGAGCTTGTCAGCAACGTAGTCGACCCAGTCGCCCACCGTGTCGCCGGTCCGGCCGCCCTCGACCGGGCTCCAGTACATGCCGATCTCCTCAAGGGCATCGCAGAGCCGCGTCGCCTCGAGCCAGTCGTCGTGCGTACTTCGGCGGCGCTCGCCGGTCTTCCGGTCCAACACCAGCGTCGGCCCGCCGTCGAGGCAGAGGCTCGACTCGCCGACGTTCATCGGCAGACCCCAGCCTGGTCGGCGGCCCCCGAGGGAGAAGCTCCGCGGGGCCGCCGCGAGAGCGTGCTCCACCAGCTCGGGAGGGAAGCGGACGATGCGCGTCGCCTCGTCCACGCGGGCGCCGGCGTCCCTCAGGATGCGTCGTGCCTCGTCGCTGTCGACGCGCATCCCGGTGCGCTCGAGGATGTGCAGCGTGCGCTCGTGCACCTGCGCGCGCTGGTCGTTGGTGAGGACCTCGAGGGTCGTCATGGCTGGACTAGGCCTTCTGCAGGGCGAGGCGCCGGTGCGCGGCCATCACCTCGTCGAGGTGCCTGTCGACGTCGTCGGGCAGCGGCTTCACCTCGTGGGTCGCGAGGAGCTCGCGCGCCCGTTCGAGCGCGTCCTCGACCAGCGTGCGGCCGTGATAGGCCTCGAAGGCGCCGCGGCGCAGCACGGCCGGCCGCCAGGCGTCGTGCGCGTGCCGGCGCGTGCTGGCCCGCGCCATGTAGTGACCACCCGGCCCGACCGCGCGGATGTCGTCGAGCAGGCACGCGGCCGGGTCGAACGACACCTCACGCAGCCGCTCCTTGACGAGTGCGGCGGCCTCGTCGTGCAGGACGATCGTCGCCAGGCTGGTGATCTGGACGCCGTCGATGCAGCCCAGCCCGACGAGCGAGTCGGCGCCCAGGAGCGCGTCGAGGAGGCCGCCCGCCTCGATGCCGTCCTGGAAGTCGGGGGCCTTGGCGTCGCCGCCGATGCCGCCACCCTGGGTGGGCAGATCGTAGTGCCGTTTGGCCATCTCCACGCCGGCGAGCGTGGCGGCTCTCGCCTCGGGCGAGGCGGAGAGGAAGAAGCCGCTGCGCAGATCGGCGGCGGCCGGCACCGGCGCGGCGACGAGCGGGCAGCCGGGCGCCGCCAGTTGGAAGAGCACGACCGCCGAGAGCAGCTCGGCCATCGCGACGACAGTCGCCCCCGCCACCGTGATCGGCGCCGTCGTGCCCATCAGCGGCAGCGGCATGATGACGACCGGCACGCCGGCGCGCGCCAGGGCGATGCTGGCTTCCGTCATCGGGCCGTCGTGGGCGAGCGGCGCGAGGGTGCAGTTGATCGTCGAGAAGACCGGCCGCTCTGCAACCGGCGCGCCGCC
>DATHSP010000340.1:0-7985 GCA_035464075.1 Thermoleophilia bacterium
GCCGCCCCACCTAAGTCAGTCACTTGTCGTCTACCTCCTACCGTCGCGGCCTCCGGTCGCGACGCGCTTCATCCGCTCGCCGACGACCGCCGACATCTCACAGCATCGCGCTCCGCGGGCCGCTTGGCAAGTCCCGAGTCCCTGCCGCGCGCCGTCGCGAGCCGCGCCCTCGGCCCTTCGTATCTCAGGGCCCGAGCGGCTCTCGAGCACAGGCGTCCACCGGCGGGCCTCCGGTCTGCCAGTCCATCTCGCGGATCGCGACCATCTTCATCTCGGTCATTTCGCGGATCGCGAAGCGCAATCCTTCTCTCCCGATCCCCGAGCCCTTGATCCCGCCGTACGGCATGTGGTCGACGCGGAACGTCGGGACCTCGTTGATCATGACGCCGCCGACCTCGAGACGCTTGGCCGCGTACAGCGCCTTGTTCAGGTCCCTCGTGAAGACACCGGCCTGCAAGCCCATCTCGCTGTCGTTCGAGATCTCGATCGCCTCGCAGAGGTCGCGCGCCTTGAGGATGCTGAGCACCGGGCCGAAGATCTCCCGCGCGCAGACCTTCATGTCGCGGGTCACGTCGGTCAGGACGGTGGGCTTCATGCGACCATCGGCGTCGACCCCGCCGGCGGCCAGGGTCGCGCCCTGCTCGATCGCCTCCTCGACCCAGAGCCGCACGCGCTCGGCCTCGGCCGCCGAGATCAGCGACGAGACGTCGGTGCTCTCGTCGAGCGGGTCGCCGAGCTTGAGCGCCTCGACCGCCGGCACGAGCCTGGCCATGAACTCGTCGTAGACCTTCTGGTGCACGACCACGCGCTGCACCGAGATGCACACCTGTCCGGAGTTCGCGTAGCCGCCGGCGACGATGCGCTGCACGGCGAGGTCGAGGTGGGCGTCCTCGTCGACGATGGTGGCCGAGTTGTTGCCGAGCTCGAGCGTCACCATCTTCATGCCGGCGTCGCTGGCGATCTGCCGGCCGACCGGCGGGCTGCCGGTGAAGGTCACCATGTTGACGCGCTCGTCCTTGACGAGCTTGGCGCCGAGCGTGCCGCCCGGACCGACGACGACCTGGATGACGTGCTCGGGGAGGCCGGCCTCGACGAGCAGCTCCGCCAGGCGCAGGGCGGTGAGCGGCGTCTGCGAGGCCGGCTTCAGCACGACGACGTTGGCGGCGGCCAGCGCCGGGGCGACCTTGTGGGCGGCGAGGTTGAGAGGGAAGTTGAAGGGCGAGATCGCCGCGATCACGCCGCGCGGCTCGCGGATCGTCCAGCCGAAGCGGTGCTCGCCCGACGGCTCGGCGTCCATCTCGATGATCTCGCCCGCCGTGCGCTTCGACTCCTCGGCCGCCCAGCGGAACGTCGACGCCCCGCGCGACGCCTCGATGCGCGCGTCCTTGAGCGGCTTGCCGCTCTCGTTGGCGATGAGGCGGGCGATCTGCTCGGCGTTGTCCTCGATCAGGTGCGAGGCGCGCTCGAGGATCTGGGCGCGGCGCCAGGCCGGCGTCCAGCGGAAGCTCTCGAAGGCGAGCCGTGCCCTGTCGAGCACCGCGTCCAGGTCGTCGGCGGTCGTGGTCGGGACGCGGGCCAGCTCCGCCCCGTCCCAGGGGCTGCGCAGGACCATCGCCTCGCCGCCGCCGACGGGGCCGCGCAACGCGAACCCCGGCGCGAAGCGGTCGCTCAGGATCTCGACGTCCCTCGTGACCAGGCTCATCCCCGCTCCTTCCTTCGCACCCGTCACGCGGGTGCGCCTCGATACTCGTGGGAAGACCCCGCCCGCGGGTGCGCGCGGCAGCCGTCGCTTCGGAGCGCTAGTACCCCGGACGGGGCGCCCGCTCACACGGGCGCCCCGCCGCGGTCGTCACTCGCCGCAGTTCCGGCAGTACCGCACCCAGCTGCCGCGGACCTCGTCGCCCTGGCCCGCGCGCTGGAACGGACGCCGGTCGCTGAGCGGCACGACCTTGCCGCGGCCCTCGCGCGGCGTCTCCTTGCCGCGCTGGTAGACGCCCATCGGCTGGTCGGTCATGTCGATGTTGATCTGCTTGACCTCGGTGTACTCCTCCAGCCCGAAGGTGCCGAGCTCGCGACCTATCCCGCTCTGCTTGTAGCCGCCCCAGGGGGCCTCGCTGTAGGTCGGGTGGTAGGTGTTGACCCAGGTGATCCCGGCGCGCAGCGCCCTGATCACGCGCATGGCCTTGGTCACATCCTTGGTCCAGACCGCGCCGGCGAGCCCGTAGACGCTGTCGTTGGCGATGCGGACCGCCTCGTCCTCGTCGTCGAAGGGGATCACCACGAGCACCGGCCCGAAGATCTCCTCCTGGGCGATGGTCATGGCGTTGTCGACGTCGACGAAGATGGTGGGCTCGTAGTAGAAGCCCTTGCCCTCGAGCCGGCGGCCGCCGGTGGCGAGGGTCGCGCCCTCCTCGACACCGATCTTGACGTACCGCTCGACGCGCTCGAGCTGCTCGCGGCTCACGAGCGGTCCCATCTCGCTGTCGCCGTCGAGCGCCGGCCCGACCTTGATCGCCATCGCCCGCGAGACCAGTTCGCCGACGAAGCGGTCGTAGATCGAGCGCTCGACGAGCAGGCGCGAGCCGGCGGAGCAGACCTCGCCGGCGCCGGCGAAGATGCCGATGAGGGCGCCGTCGATGGCCGCCTCGAAGTCGGCGTCGGCGAAGACGATGTTCGGGCTCTTGCCGCCGAGCTCGAGACCGACCTTCTTCACCGTGTCGGCGGCCTTGCGCATGATGTGCTTGCCGACCTCGACCGACCCGGTGAACGCCACCATGTCGACCAGGGGCGAGGAGGCGAGGTGGTCGCCGACCTCGCCGCCCGGGCCGGTCACCACCTGGAAGACGCCCTTCGGCACACCGGCGTCCTCGAGGAGGCGCGCCAGCTCGAGCGTCGTCACCGGGCTCACGCTGGCCGGCTTGACGATCATCACGTTGCCGGCGGCGAGCGATGGCGCCGCCTTCCAGGCGACCATGAGGACGGGGTAGTTCCAGGGCGTGATGCCGACCGTGACACCGATCGGCTCGCGCACGACCATGCTCATGGTGTCGCCCGGCACCTCGAGGGTCTGGCCGTGCATGTCGACCGCCAGCCCGGCGTAGTAGTCGAAGGTGTGGGCGGCGTCGTTCATGTCGATGAGCGAGTCCTCGAGCAGCTTGCCCATCTGCCGCGACTCGAGGCGGGCGAGCTCCTCCGAGCGTTCGCGGATCAACGCCGCCGCGCGGCGCAGGACGTCGGCACGCTCGGCCGCCTTCATCCGCGGCCACGGGCCGCGGTCGAAGGCCTCGCGCGCCGCCGCGGTCGCCTTCTCGGCGTCGGCGACCCCGCCCCTGGGTACGCGGGCGACGACCTCCTCGACGGACGGGTCGACGACCTCGTAGGTCTCGCCGCTCTCGGCGTCGACCCACGCGCCGCCGATGTACATCTGGTAGTCGGCTACTTCTGACTTGGGCATCACGGTGGCCATCTCTCTCACCTCACTGAGCCCGTGCCGGACGCCCAGGGGGCGCACCCGGCCGGGAGATGCGTTGGGAACTGACAGGTCCTACCGGGCAGGTTCCCAAGCCGTCAGGGACATAACCCTGCGACGGGGAGATGAGCCTGCGGTGAGAGTGTGGGCCGCGGGACCGAGGGCGCGCACGATGCGAGCTGCAGGACCCACGGGTGCGGGGCTTCGGACGCGGGGCTCCGGACGCGCGACTGCGGGCGCGGGGCCGCGGCGAGACGCCCGCCGGGGCGGTGTCCGAGCCGCACCGGCCGTCTCAGCGGCGGGCGCGCGTCAGAAGCAGCCGAGCTGGCAGCCGACGATCTTGACGCCGAGCTCGTTGCAGGCGCGGCCGACCTCGGCCACCTTCACGCCGAGCTCGTCGGCGAGGGCGAAGGCCCGTGCGCAGGGGAGGCGCTCGTCGTCGTCGGCCGCGGCGCGCACCGCGTCGAGAAGGGTCTGATCCGATCCGCTGGTCATGACCGGCAGTCTAGCAGCTACTTGCGAACGGCGCGCCGCCGCCCGCCGGGCGGCGGCGCGCCCTCGCGCACCAACCCGGCGTAGACGTGCAGCGCGACGTACACGAAGAGGAAGAGCAGCGCGAACAAGGCGGTGAAGACGACGAGCCGCGGGTTGGCGAGCGGGTCGCTGACGCTGGTCCAGAGCTCGTCGGCCTTGGAGAGCGGGTCGCGGAACGCGTCCCAGCTGTTCCAGCGCAGGAAGCGGCCGAGGTAGATGCCGAAGCTGCCGAGCAGGGACACGACGACCACGAAGACCCAGCCCCCCGCGCGGCCGACCACGCCGGCGACGATCTCCTGCACCAGCCGCAGCGAGGCGATGCCGAGCAGCAGCCCGGTCCACGCGAACCAGGTCAGCATCATGACGTCGTACCAGCCCGGGACCGTGTCGCCCATCGACCCCAGGTGGAGGAAGTCGGTGAGGATGTACGGAGCGTTCGGGAAGAAGAGCAGCCACACGAACGCGCTCAGGACGATGGCCACGTAGCTGGCCGCGCGCCGCGTGGCGGCGAGGGCCCGGGCGAGCGCGGCGAAGCCGAGCGGCACCCAGGCGAGGAACAGGTTCCAGAGCAGGAACGAGTAGTGCGTGCTGTCGGAGTAGACCATGCGCGCGCCGAGCAGGACGACGCAGATTCCGGTGGCGCCGAGCAGCAGCGCGACGAGGGCGAGCTCGTAGGGCCGGCGGCGCGGCGCGGCCAGGGCGTCTCGCTCGGCGATGTCGGCCTCGGCGCCGGCGTACGGCTCGGCGGCCGTGCCCGGTCCCTGCTCCGCCGCCGCCACGCCTCAGCCGCCACCGATCGGGGGGAAGAGGTCGACCTCGTCGCCGGACGTGAGGGACTGAGCCGGTCCGGCGTGCACGCCGTTCACGAGGACGAGGCCGGCGCGCCCTCGCAGCCCGAGAGCCTCGAGCACGGCCGCCACGCTCGGCGCCTCGGCGACCGTCAGCCGCCGCTCGACGCCGGCGCCCGGCACGTCGCGCTCGAGCCCCGCGAAGAGACGCACCACTATCCCGGTCTCGTCCATGCCCTCAGGGTACCACCGGCCCGGCGCCCGGACAGCTGGCGCGCCCGTGGACCGGCGCGGGGACGGGGGCCGGTGTCGCCGCTCGCGGCTCCCGCAGCAGGCGCTCATCCCGCCTCGCCCGGCTGCCGATACAGGCGGCGACGGGCGACCCCCGGCGCACGCGGCGGCAAGGGGCCGGGTGGTCCGGCGAGAGCAGGACGACGGTGAGCGACAAGACGACACCAGCCGACAGGCGCGGGCAGCAGACGGCCGACGAGCGCGAGGCCGCGCTGCGCACCGTCCAGGTCGACCTGCTGAGCGAGCTCGACGAGACCATCAACCGGCTCGAACGGGCGCGCATCGGTGAGTCGACGCGCGAGCACCTCGAGATCCTGCGCAGTCTCCTCAAGGCGCAGGTCACGGCCTATCTCGACCACTTCGTCGCCCGGCGCGCCACGCTCTTCTCCCACACCTCGGTCATGTACGCCGGCGACACCGGCTCCCCGGGTGTGCTCTCGACCACCCTCCGCGGCCTGATCGAGGGCCGCACCCTCTCGGGGATGCAAGCGGCCACGCTCGCGCGCTTCATCACCGACCGCCGCACGATCGTGATCTTCGGCGACCGGGCGACGGGCAAGTCCACGCTGCTCAACGCGCTCTTCGAGCTGGTCTCGCTCGATGAGCGCTTCGTCGCCGTCGAGCGCGGCCCCGACCTGCCGGCCCTCAAGGAGCGGTCGTTCTGCGTGCGCCTCGGGGTGGACGACGACACCGACCTCGAGGCGCTCTTCGCCAAGGCACGGCGCATGGCTCCCGGGCGCCTCGTCCTCGGTGAGATGCACGGCGCCGAGTGCCGCGAGTTCTTCCTCCTCCTCGCCGACGACGCCCGCGTCGGGGGCATGGCCACGCTGCGCGCCGAGAGCGCGCCGCGCGCCGTCGACACGGTGGTCGGCGCCCTCGGCGGCGACGCCGCGGCCAGGCGCCTTCTCGCCACCGTCCGCCCCGTGTTCATTCACATGCACTCCGACGAGAAGGGCCTGCCGCGGCTCGCCGCCGTCTGGAGCGTGACCGGGCTCGACGGCGACGAGCTCGCCCTCGAGGAATCGCAGATCTCGGTGCCGGCCGACGCCGAGCTCGTCGCCGAGGCCTGAGGCGGCCCCGCCGCCGTCCGGCCTCGCCGGGGCCGCGGCCGGCCCAGGGGCTTGGCCGGCCAACGTCACCGCGCCGCGCGCATCGGCACCCTGTCCGTCCGCCCCGCCCGACACTATGGTTGTGGGCGTCGCGAGGGGCTGGTATCGTTCCGGTTCGCGTCGCCGCCGGGCGGCGCCGTCACCCCTGCTCCAGCAGAGAGGCTGGGGCCGCTGAGACCGGAGGAGGTGATCACCATCAACAGGTATGAGCTCATGCTCATCACCCACCCCGCGACCGAAGCCGAGCGGCAGGCCGAGATCCTCGACCGCTTCCGAGCGACGGTCGAGGCCGGCAAGGGTGCCATCATCGGTGTCGACGACTGGGGCAAGCGCAAGCTCGCCTACGAGATCAAGCACGAGACCGAGGGCGTCTACACCATCGTCACCTTCACGGCCACGCCGGAGACCCTCGCCGAGGCGGAGCGCGTGCTCGGCATCACCGACGAGGTGCTGCGCTTCATGACCACGCGCCCCAAGGCGTAAGCGCACCACCCGAGCGAAGGGAGCGATCGTGGCAGGGTCCATCAACAGCGTCGTCATCGTCGGCAACCTCACGCGCGACCCCGAGATGCGGTCCACACCCAGCGGTACCAGCGTGTGCCAGCTGCGCGTGGCTGTGAACGATCGCGTCAAGGACCCGAACACCGGCGAGTGGGGCGACCGTGCCAACTACTTCGACGTCGACGTGTTCGGCGGCCAGGGCGAGCGCTGCGCGCAGTGGCTCAGCCGCGGCCGCCAGGTGGCCGTCGAGGGTCGCCTGCGCTGGCGCGAGTGGGAGACGCAGGACGGCCAGAAGCGCCAGGCCGTCTCCATCGTCGCCGACAACGTGCAGTTCATCGGCCCGCGCGAAGGCGGTGGTCCGGCTGGTGGTGGCGGTGACTACAGCCGCGCCACGGGCCCCGCGGTCGACACCGGCGGCCTCGACACGCCGCGTGAGAGCGCCGGGGACGACGACGACATCCCGTTCTGAGAGCGAGGCGCCGCGCAGCGGCGCCGCCTGAGAGGTACCACCTATGGCGACCACCACAGCACGACCGCGCCGGGCGAAGACGGCGAGCGACGGCACCGTGACGCGGCGCCGCCCGTGCCCGTTCTGCGAGGCCGCGATCGAGGAGGTCGACTTCAAGGACCCCGCGACCCTGCGCCGCTTCGTCACCGACAAGGGTCGTATCCGCGCGCGGCACGCCACCGGCGTCTGCCGCCGTCACCAGATGCAGGTCGCGGCCGCCGTCAAGCGGGCCCGCGAGATGGCCCTGCTCCCCCACGTCAACAGCTGAGGAGGGTATCCCTGTGGAGATCATCCTGCTCCAGGACGTGCCCTCGGTCGGCGAGAAGGGCACGCTGCACACCGTGAGCAACGGCTACGCGCGCAACTTCCTGCTGCCGCGCGGGCTGGCCGAGCCGGCGACCCCGGGCAAGATCGAGGAGTTCCGTCGCCGCGAAGAAGAGCGCAAGACCCGCGAGGCCCGCATGGCGGTCCGGGCCGAAGAGATCACCGCGGCGCTCAACCGCACCGTGCTGACCGTCGAGGCCAAGGCGGGCGAGGGCGGCCACCTCTTCGGGTCGGTCACCAACGCCGACATCGCCGACGCCATCAAGAGCGCGCGCGGCTACACCATCGACAAGCGCAAGGTGCTGCTCGAGGAGCCGCTCAAGCAGATCGGCTCGTTCATCGTCGACGTCGAGGTGGCCGAGGGGTTCGTCGCCTCGGTCAAGACGATCGTCGTGCCTGAGGACTGAGTACGCGCGGCGACGGCCGGGCGCGCGCGAGCGCCCGGCCGTCGCCGGCTCTCG
>DATHSP010000341.1:0-2989 GCA_035464075.1 Thermoleophilia bacterium
CGGCGGGGCGCCGTACGGCCCGGCGCCCGCCGCCGCGGGCGACAGCCCGGCGAGGGTGTTCTCGACGAGCTGGACTTCGCCGGTGGCCTGGAAATACATGGCCACGAGATAAGCCATGTAGAGCGGGTCGAGGAGCCCTGCGAGGATCGAGCCGATGACCGGGATCACGCCGAGGATCGCGCCGACGATGCCGAAGACGACGCCGGCGACGAACAGGGCGAGGAGGGTCATCCACCAGCCCGTACCCTTGACGAGCGCGCGGCTGCCGCTGGTCGCCTCCCCGAAGCCCACGCGCCGGTCGACGACGATGACCAGGGCGTACACCCAGGCGACGCCGAGGTAGATGGCGAACGGGATGCCGATGATGGTGATCGCGACCAGCCCCACGATGAGCCCCACGAGGAAGTACGTGGAGACGACCTGGCCGTACTGGCGGAAGCCGGCGAACATGTCGCCGTACTCGGCCACGCGGCCCTCGCGCACGCGGCGCACCAGGATGCTGACCATGCTCGCGTAGAAGGGCGTGGCGACGAGGAAGATGATCAGGAAGATGACGATGTAGGCGAGCGTGAAGGCGCCCCAGTTGACGTCCGAGAGCCCCGTGACGGTCCCGTCCTCGCTGACGGTGACATTGTCGCCGAGGCTGACGAAGAGCCCCCCCACGAGGAGGACGGCCGGGATGCCGGTCGCCAGCGCCGCTACGATCGTGGTCACGATCAACGGCCCGATATCCTGACGGAACAGGCCCCACGCGTGCCCGAACAGCTTACCGATGTCCATAGTGCTCCTCCTGCGCCGCCCTCGCGCGCTCGTCGCCCTCGCGAACGGGTCGTCGTCGACCCGTCGCAGGATGTATACGCCACACGGCCCTGTTACCCTAGGTGAGCGATGGCACACTGGACGCGCCGCCGATTCCTCACCACGAGCGGCGCCGCCGCGGTCGGCGCCGCGCTCTGGGCGACGGGCTGCGGCGGCGAACGCACCGCCGAGGCGCCGCCGCTGCCCGAGCGCCGCACGGCATCGCCGAGCCCGATTGAGACCGGCGGCCAGTCCCCCGCCGACCAGCCGCCGCCCGCGAACGCCGGCCTCGCCGTCGCCCGCGGCGACGACCCAGCGCGCACGACGACGGCGGCGCTCGCCGCCCTCGGCGGCATGTCGGCCTTCGTGCGCCGGGGCGACGACGTCGTCATCAAGCCCAACATCTGCAGCGGCGCCCACCCGCCGGAGTACGCGGCGACCACCAACCCCGACGTGGTCGGCACCCTGGTCGCCCTCTGCCGCGAGGCCGGCGCCGGCAGCGTGCGCGTCATGGATTCGCCGTTCGGCAGCCCGGCCGACGAGGCCTACCGCGTGAGCGGCATCGCCGCCGCCACGGAGCAGGCCGGCGGCGAGATGGTCTTCATGTCCCCAGCCCGCTTCCAG
Organism: Thermoleophilia bacterium; assembly: GCA_035464075.1. GTDB lineage: Bacteria > Actinomycetota > Thermoleophilia > UBA2241 > UBA2241 > UBA2241. Next base: position 1,423 of record DATHSP010000341.1, read on the forward strand.
CGCTTCGAGATCCCCGAGGGCCGCGACCTCACCGAGTGGGACATCTACCGCGACGTCCTCACCTGCGACGTGCTCATCGACGTCCCCATCGCCAAGGACCACGGGCTCTCGCGCCTCACCCTCGGCGGCAAGAACCTGCTCGGCGTGATCCTCGACCCCGGCCAGCTCCACACCAACATCGGGCAGCGCACCGCCGATCTCGTGAGCGTGTGCCGGCCCACGCTCACGGTCGTCGACGCGGTGCGCATCCTCACCGCCAACGGGCCGACCGGCGGCGACCTCGGCGACGTCGAGCGCCGCGACACCGTGATCGCGAGCCCCGACATCGTCGCCGCCGACAGCTACGCCGCCACGCTCTTCGGGCTCGTGGGCGGCGACATCCCCTACGTGCGCGCCGCCTACGACATGGGCCTCGGCGAGATGGACCTCGAGCGCGTCGACGTGCGCTCGGTCCAGGCCTGACGGCGGCCTCGTCATCACCCCCCCGCTCGACCGGGGCGGACGCGGCCCACGGCCACGCCGCGCTCAGGGCCGGTAGAATCGAGCCGATGCCCGAGACGCTGACACACCCGAGTCCGCCGCCCAGAACGGCGGCCGCGCCGCCGGCCGCGCCGCGCCACCGGCACCTCGCCGAGCCCGCGCTCGCCGGCGCGAAGACGCGCCACGAGCGCATGATGGACGAGGCGCGGCGGATCATCGACGCCGGCAACGACCGCGACGTCGTCGTCCGCCTCACCGGCGGCCTCGCCGTGCGCCACTACGCCATCGACCTCGACTTCGCCGAGCGCGACTACTCCGACATCGACCTCGTCGGGCTGCGCCGCCAGGCGGGCGAACTCCACGACCTCTTCGCCGACCTCGGCTACCTCGAGAACCTCTACGTCGCCCAGGCCACCGGCAACGGCCAGCGCCAGTTCTTCAAGCCCGCGGACCAGCTCGAGTCGCGGGCCCACTTCACCAAGCGCGGGGGCCGTTACCTCCCGGTCGTGACCAGCGTCCCCCCGGCCGACCACATCGACGTCTTCCTCGACGCGATGCGCATGGACCACGTCATCGAGATGCGCGAGCGCCTCACGCTCAACACCTACGCCATCTCCCCCGCCGACCTCTTCCTCAGCAAGCTGCAGATCTTCTACCTCAACGAGAAGGACGTCCACGACGTCGTCACCCTCTGCAAAGACGTCTACGTCGACTTCGAGGACCGACCCGGGGTGCTCAACCTGCGCTACGTCGCCGAGACCTGCGCCGACGACTGGGGTCTCTACATCGACGTCATGTCGAACGTCGACGCCGCCCTCGAACGGCTCGGCCAGTACGACCTCACGGTCAACGAGTACACGCGCGTGCGCCGCACCCTCGAGCTCGCGCAGGCGATGATGACCGACGAAGCCAAGTCGCTGCGCTGGCGACTGCGCGCCCGGGTCGGCAAGCGGCTCGCCTGGCGGCGCGAGGTCGAGGACACCGGCGGTCGCGGGCCGGAGCGGGGGCCAGCGCTCGAGAGCGCCGGAGCGCGCGCGCCCGAAGACGCACCCGTCGCGGTGCGCACGAAGGCGGGGCGGGGGGGCGG
>DATHSP010000342.1:0-2275 GCA_035464075.1 Thermoleophilia bacterium
CAACGCCGCCGCCTCGCGCGCCATGCTCCGCGTCGGGGTGCACGCCGCCACCGACGTGACCGGCTTCGGGCTGGCCGGGCACCTCGCCGAGATGCTCGACGCCTCGGGCGCCGCGGCGATCGTGTGGCTCGAGGCCGTGCCGCTGCACGAAGGCATCCTCGACCTCATCGCCCGCGGGGTCTACGCGGGAGGCCTGCGCAACAACCGCGACTACCTCGTCGAGCGCCTCGGCGACGTCGACCGCGACGACCCCCGCGTGCTCGCCCTCTTCGACCCGCAGACCTCGGGCGGCCTTCTCATGGCCGTCTCGGCCGACCGCCACGCGAACCTGCTCGCCGAGCTCGAGGGCACGGGCTGCGCGGCCTGGACGGTCGGCGAGGTCACGGGCGCCGCGACCGGCACGATCGCCCTTCACGGGGGGTCGGAGTGACCGCCGTGCTCACGGGGCCGAAGTGACCGCCGGGCGCGCAGACCCGGATGGCTGACGACTGCCGCGACGGGCGCGACGCGGGCTCGCCGCCCGGCGCCGGCGCCCCGGGGCCGGCGGTGCCGGCCGAGGGCCCGCAGCGCGAGGAGTCGCTCGGTTCGCTGCTGCTCAGGGGCGCGTCGGTCGTCCCCTTCCTCATGCTGGGAGTGATGGCCGTCATCGCCGTCCTCACCTGGGTCCTGGTCTTCGTGTTCGGCGTCGGCGGGGCGGCGGAGCCGATCTGGGAGTGGGTGAGCGGGCGCTCCTTCGCGGAGGTCGTCGTCCAGTTCGGCCTCGCCCTGCTCGGCCTGCTCGCGGCCGTCGCCGTGCTCGTACTCTCCATGCTGGCCACGTCGTACGGCGCCCGCCGGCGGCAGGCAGCGTGGTTCTGGCCGCTGACCCAGTTCGTCTTCACCGGTGTCGCTCTCGGGCTCGTGGCGCTCGACTACCTCCGCCCCGGGGTGCTCGCCGACTTGGGCGTCGCCGGGCGCGACTGGTGGCTCGTCTTCGGCTGGGCCGCGTATGCTGTGCTCATGGCCGGCCTGCGCATGCGGGCGGCCGGCAAGCCGAGCGGGCGCGGGGTCGCCTGACGACCGCGCGCCGGGGAGGACGGGCGATGAGCGGCGACCTCGAGCGATGAGCGGCGAGCGCAAGCGGCGGCGGACGGGCGACGGGGCCACCGAGAGCCTGCGGGGGCTCGCGGCGGTCGACGAAGTCCTCCGCGAGCCCGCCGTCGAGATCCTGCTCGACACCTACCCGCGAGACCTGGTCGTCGACGCCGTGCGCGCCGTCCTCGACAGGCTGCGGCGCGAGATCCTCGACGAGGGTCGCCGCGTCGAGGCCGGCGAGCTCACGGCGGCCGATCTCGCGCCGTGGGTCGAGGCCCTTCTGCGGAGGGCGACGACGCCGTCGCTGCGTCGCGTCCTCAACGCCACCGGCATCGTGGTGCACACCAACCTGGGGCGCTCCGTGCTGCCCGACGAGGCGGTCGCCGCGGTGGCCGCCGCCGCGTCCGGGTACTCCGACCTCGAGTACAGCCTCGCGCGCGGCGAGCGCGCCTCGCGGCAGGATCACGTCCACGACGTGCTCTGCACGCTCACCGGGGCCGAGGACGCGCTGGCCGTCAACAACAACGCCGCCGCCGTGCTGCTGGCGCTGGCGGCGACGGCCCGGGGCGGCGAGGTGCTGGTCGCGCGCGGCCAGCTCGTCGAGATCGGCGACGGCTTCCGCATCCCCGACATCCTGCGCGAGAGCGGCGCCGAGCTGGTCGAGGTCGGCACCACGAACCGCACCTACCTGCGCGACTTCGAGCAGGCCTGGACGGAGCGCTCGCGCGCCGTCCTCCGCGTGCACACCAGCAACTACCGCATCGTCGGGTTCACCGCCGAGCCGTCGATCGACGAGCTCGCCGCGCTTGCTCACGCGCGCGGCGCGGCCCTCGTCGACGATCTCGGCAGCGGCGCCCTCGCCGACCTCGAGCTCTTCGCCGAGGAGCCCGCGGTGCGCGAGAGCCTCGCCGCGGGCGCCGACGTCGTCACGTTCAGCGGCGACAAGATGCTGGGCGGCCCGCAGGCCGGCATCGCCGTGGGGCGGGCCGCGACCGTCGACGCCATGCGCCGCCACCCGCTGGCGCGGGCGCTGCGCATCGACAAGCTCGACCTCGCGGCGCTCGACGCCGTGCTGCGGCTCTACCTCGACCCGCGGCGCGCGGTCGAGCGCGTGCCGACACTCGCCGCGCTGGCGGCGCCGCTCGACGAGGTCGAACGGCGCGCCGCGTTGCTCGCCGAACGCCTGGCCGCGCTCGGCGCC
>DATHSP010000343.1:0-3628 GCA_035464075.1 Thermoleophilia bacterium
GACGGCCGCCGCCGACGCGACGACCCCGCTCAGCGCCGCCGCCTGAGTCGGCGGCGCCAGGCTCGCCGGCCGACGGGACGAGGCTGCGGCACGAGTCTCGCCGGCCGACGGAACGAGCCGGCCGCCCGATTCTCGCCGGAGGGAGGGGATCGACCGGCGGCGTGACGGCCGCGAGGCCACAGATGGCGCGGCCCGAAGGACGGCGTCCGGATGGCGGCCGTACCGCGGCGGGGACGACGTCCGGGCGAGGTTGGCCGCCACGTGAGCGCGGCGGGGCGGGCGCCCCGCCGCGCTCGTCGCCGTTCCCGGCCTTCAGGGCCGCGGCCCGAAGCGCCGCGTCATGACGACCGTGCAACAGCCGTCGCAGCTCACGGTCAAAGAGTCCATCAGGCGGCGCATGAGGAGCAGCCCGCGGCCGTGCTCCGCCGTCGGGTCGAGCCTCCGCCGCTCCTCACTCGCCAGGTCGAACCCGGGCCCGGGGTCACGGACCTCGACTCGGCAGCCGTGGTCGTCGCAGCGAAGCCGCACGACGACGCCCTCGCCGCGCCCGCTGCAGGAGGCGAGCCCGTTCTTCACCGCCTCCTGGACGGCGAGGACGACCTCGTCGCGCGTGTCCGCGGCGGCGCCGTGCCCGGTGACGAGCGCGCCGACCGTCGACCGCAGCCGACGCAACTCGGCGGCGCGCTCGACGCGCACCTCGACACGCTCGGCTCCCCGCGACGATCGCTGCGACTCACTCACCCTGATCCGCACACCCTGCTGCACTCGACCGGCAACGTCACCGTACGCTTCGCTGCACGGCCGCCGTGTCCTTGCCCACCGTCTCCCGGTCCATAGTCTCCGCGGCGGCACGGCGCACGACGAGGACCTGCAGGTCGTCGTCCAGCGTCCCCGCGTGCGCCTGAGCGGCGTCGCGCACCGCGGCGGCGATCCGCGCCACCGGGGCGCCGCGATGCCGGCTGACGGTATCGACGAGGCGCGCCTCCCCGAAGAGGTCGCCCTCGCGGCGCGCCTCGATCACCCCGTCCGTGCACAGCACGAGGGTCTCACCGGACCCCAGCGTCGTCGTCACCAGCTCGTAGCGCCAGTCGAACGCACCGAGCGGGGGCCCGTGTCGCAGGGCCAGCAGGCGGCACGTGCTCGCGCCGCAGTGCACGGGGGGAGGGTGCCCCGCGACCGCCAGCTCGAGCCGACCGTCCGCGAGGCCGAGCCGGCCGAGAAGGACGCTGACGTGCTGCTCCTCGTCCTCCTGGAGCAGCAGGCGGCCGGCCTTGGTCAGGACCTCCGCCGGATCGGACGAATCGAGCCAGAGGGCGCGCACCATGGTCCGGACCCGCTCGGTGAGCCCGGCGGCGCGCACGCCCTTGCCCTCGACATCACCGATCAGCAGCGACAGCGCGCCGTCGGGCAGTTCGAGCACATCGTAGAAGTCGCCGCCCACCAGCTCCGGCTGGGCGGCGGACTGCATCACGGCCGCGAGCTCGAGACCGTCTATGCGCGGCAGAGCGTGGATCATCTGTTCCTGCAGCGTCGTCGCGATGCGCAGCTGAGCCTCGTAGAGCCCGACGTTCTGCAGCGCCGCCGAGAGGTCCGTGCTCACCTTCTGCACGAACGCGATCTCACCGCCGGTCCAGGCCCGGTGACGGGCGCGCATGAGCACGGCCAGCGCACCCGCCACGCGGTCCTCGCGCACGAGCGGCGCGACGAGCGCCGCCAGCGCGCCCAACTCGTCGAGCTCGCCACTCCGCACGCCGTGCTCACCGGCGGCGCAGGCGCCCACGGGCGACCGGTTCGCTTCGATCGCCGCCGCGACACCCTTCGGATCCACCGGCAGCGTACGACCCAGCAGGTCGCCGTCCAGCCTCCAGCCGTGGTCGACACGCCAGCGCTCACCGTCGAGTTCGAGCACGGCAGCCGAGTCGGCGCCGAGCGTCTGGCCGGCGAGCCTCACGATGCGGGGCAGAAGGCTCTCGCGGTCGAGACCGGAGGCGATCGCCGAGCCGATCGCGTTCAACGCGCGCCCGAGCCGCTGCCGCTCGTCGACCTCGCGCTGACGGCTGGCGACCTGGCGCCGGTAGTGGTCGCTGATGAAGCCGGCCGCCATGCTGGCCAGCGCCCAGAAGCCGATGGCCGCGAGGCTGGCGGCGATCGACTCCAGGTCGTTGAAGGGGAAGACGAAAGCGACGCTGACCGCGCCGGCGACGACCGCGACGGAGAGCCCCACCCACGGGCCGGACAGGATGCCGAAGACCACGCAGAGGGCGGACACCGCCGAAACCAGCAGGGCGCGGTGCTCGAGCGACGAGCGCTCGCCGGCCGCCAGCACGACGAAGGCCACGCCGAGCGCCGTCACCGCGACCTCACGCTGACGCCGGCGCAACCAGGCGCCCACAAGCTGCACTCGTGCGATGCGGTCGGCCATGTCGCTGGTCGGCTGCGGTGCCCGGGCCCGGTGGCCGCGAGCGCCGCTCGTTGTCTCAACGTACCCACACGACCCAGGATGATGCAGGCGGTCGCGCGCGGACCGCGCGCGACCGCCCCCGACCCTCCGGCCACCGACCGAGCCTCAGGGGCCGGAGCGCGGGCGGCGCGGCGTCAGATCACGCAGCCCCAGCGGCCGCGCTTCGTCAGGTAGCGCTGGTGGTACTCCTCGGCACGCCAGAACTCCGGCGCCGGCACGATCTCGGTGACGATCGGGTCCGGGTAGCGCCCTTCGGCGTTGAGGCGTGCCACGGCGTCGCGCGCCGCCCGCTCCTGCTCGGGTGAGTGGAAGAAGACGGCCGACCGGTACTGCGAGCCGACGTCGGGTCCCTGCCGTTCGGGTGTCGTCGGGTCGTGCATCGCGAAGAACACCTCGAGAAGGTGCTCGTACGTGACCTGCTCCGGGTCGTACTCGAGGCGCACCGCCTCGGCGTGCCCGGTGCTGTGGGAGCAGACCTGCTCGTAGGTGGGGTCGGCGGTCGTCCCGCCGGTGTAGCCCACCTCGGTGGAAAGGACCCCGGGCACCTCGCTGAAGCGTTGTTCCACGCCCCAGAAGCAGCCCGCGGCGAAGGTCGCCACTGCCATGTCGTTCCTCTGTGTCGGGAAGGGCGCCGCGCACCCGAAGGAGGCGCGGCCTCAGAGGCACTATTCCCCGTACCGCAGCTATGGGTGTCGAGGCGTCCGCTCGCATCGAAGCTGGGCCTGGTGAAGTCGACGCGGGCGTCCGGTCACTCCTCCGGCCCTCCAGAGCGGGCGTCGGGTGGCCGCCCACGCGCCCCGGCCTCCCAGGAGCATCGCCGGGCTCGTCCGGCCGGGCGACCGCCCGCGTGTCCCGGCCCGGGGGTGTCGGGTACTCTGTCTGCGTAACGTCGTATGCGACGGGGCGGTCATGCTCGGCAGACCGACAAGAGAGATCCACGCGCCGCCCGAGGTGGAGCGCCTCCTGCGGCAGTTGCGACGCCGGCCGCGTAGCGGCGTGCGCCGCTCGCCCGCCGTGTCGCTGACGAGCGTCGGCGCGCAGCTCGCCGGCTTCGGCGAGGCGGCCGTGGCGCCGCTGCTCGCCGAGCTCGACGAGCTCGGCGACCCCGGCGCGGTCGCCCTGGCCGCCGTGGGCCGGCCGGCCCTCCCCGCGATCGTGCGCGATCTC
>DATHSP010000344.1:0-4757 GCA_035464075.1 Thermoleophilia bacterium
TGACACGGATCGACCCTGCGACCGGGGCGACGAGCGTCGTCGCGGAAGGCCTCGCTCTAGGGGCGCCGGCGTCGCCGAGCATGATGCCGACGTGGGGCTTCAACGGCATCACCGTCGGCGCCCGCGGCGACATCTACGTGACCGGCGACATCGGGAACGTGATCTACCGGATAAGGGCGGTACCGGTCGACTAGGGTCGAAGGCCGGTACACCGACGGACGGCGGCGGGCGGCGCGCAGCGCCGCCCGCCGCCGGCTCAGAGCGGCAGCCTCTCCGGCCGCCGCCGGCCGGCTCCGCCGTCGCCGTCGAGCGATCCCAGCCAGCGGTCGAGCAGCCCGCTGCGCCAGATCCAGCGCACGAGCATCAGCCAGCCGAAGGCCGCCGCGCCGAGGGCCGCGTACTGGTAGAGCGGCAGCGGCGTGAGCTCGAAGAGCGTCCGGCCGCCCGCGGTCGCGACACTGACGACGAGCACCGCGAAGAGCAGCACGGTGAGGGCGGCGAAGCGCCAGTCGCGGCGCAGCGGCGCGCCGCCGACCCACCACTCGCTCGGCGGCGCCAGCAGCGGCACCACGAGGATGCCGCAGAGGGCGGCGAAGATCGTGGTCGCGGTCTGCACGGGCGGGAGCGCGTTGAGGAGCAGGTCGGCCTCGCTGGCGCCGGGGTGATCGGCCAGGTAGAGGCTCTCGTGCACCGCCGCCCAGATGTAGTAGACGGCCATCGTCATGAGCCACTGCGCGCCCGCCGCCGGCAGCACGAAGCGCGCCAGCCGGCGGAAGAGACTGGTCTTCGGGACGGGGCCGGGCTTGGCCCAGACGGCGAAGGCGACGGCGGGGATGCCGGCGCCGATGAAGCTCAGCATCGACGCCTGACGCGGCGCGAAGGGGAAGCCGCCGGCGGCGACGACCACGCCGACCACCCCTGCCTTGGCGAGGATGCGCACCATGAACATGCGCAGGATGTCGTTCATGCCGTTGAGGATGCGCTGCCCCTCGCGGAAGGCGTAGGGCAGCACGTCGAAGGAGTCGTTGAGCAGCACGAGGTCGGCGACGCCGCGGGCCGCCTGGGCGCCGCCGTTCATGGCGACGCTGACGTTGGCCTCCTTGAGGGCGACGACGTCGTTGACCCCGTCGCCGATCATCGCCACGTGGCGCTTGCGCCGGCGCAGCGCCTGCACGAGGGACTGCTTCTGCTCGGGGGTGACGCGGCCGAAGATGCGCGCGCGCGCGGCGGCCGCGTCGAACTCGTCCCTCGACAGAGCGTCGAGGTCGGCGCCCGAGAGCGTCTCGAAGCCCGTGACGTCGGTCGTCTCGGCCGCAGCCTCAGGGACGACGCGGATGCGCTCGTCGGTCGCGCCGGCTCCTGCCGTCGCGTCGCCGGGCTGAAGGCCCGCCTGCAGGGCGATGGCCGCGACGGTGCGCGGGTCGTCGCCGGAGATGATCTTGACCTCGATGCCGGCCTGGCCGAACTCGTCGAGCGTCGACTGCACGTGCGGCCGCAGCTCGTCGCGAAGGCTGACGACGGCGAGGGGGTGCAGGCCCGGCGGCAGCTCGGGCTCGTCGGCGAAGGCCGTCGGCTCGGGCGCGGCGGCGAAGAGGAGGACGCGGTAGCCGGCGGCGGCGAGGCGCGCGGCGTGCTCGCGCCAGTGCGCGCCGCGCGCCTCGCCGCCCTCCGCGCCGTCCGGCCCGACGAAGGCCTCGTCGCCGAACAGTGCCGGCTGCTCGGGCTCGGCTCCAGCCGCCGCGTCTTCGGCGTCTCTCCCTGCGGCGGCATCGCCCTCCTCGCCGGCCTCGCCTTCGCCGGCCCCACCGGGTCCGCGCCGCCGGCGCGGCCAAGGCCACAGGTCCCAGCGCGAGGGCTCCTGCCAGGCCGGCACCGCGGCCGGGTCGACGGGCACCTCGACGCCCGCGGCCGGCCCACACTCGCCGGGCGCCTCGCCGCGCGCCTCGCCGGGCGCGACGAAGCCGAGGCCGTCGGGCAGGGCCGCGCCCACGACCTCGGGCGCCCCGAGCACATAGGTGCCGCGCAGGGCGCCCTCCTCGAAGGCCAACCCGCTCCACTTGCGCCGCGAGGAGAACAGCGCCTCGCTCGACGGCCGCCGGCGGATGCCGTGGTAGGCCCTCGCGAGGGCCTCGACGGTGCGGTTCACGTCGGTCGTGGTGGCGGCGTAGTCGCCGAGCAGGGTCTCGAGGTCCTCCCCGGTGTCGTCGAGGGGCGTCATCTCGTGCAGACTGATGACGTTCGAGGTCAGCGTCCCCGTCTTGTCGGTGCAGAGGACGTCGACGTTGGAGAGCGACTCCACGGCGTTGGCCTGCTGGATGAGCATCCCCTTGCCCAGCATGCGGACGGCGCCGAGGGCGTAGGCGAGGGCGATCGAGAGCACGAGGCCGTTGGGGATGAGGGCGACGACGACGGTCGACATGCGCACGCCCTCGACGAACGGCAGGTGCTCGCTGATGCTGCGGCTCCAGACGAGGACGGTGAAGGCGAGCACGACGATGAGCAGCGTGCGGATTATCAGGTAGACCTCGCGCTGCAGGGGCGTCAGCTCGCGGCGGTAGCTGGTCGCCTTGGCGGTGAGCTTGTTGGCGAAGCTCTCGAGCCCGACCTTCTCGGCCTCGTAGTGACCGCCGCCGGTGGCGCAGAAGCTGCCGGAGAGCAGGGCGTCGCCGTCGGTCTTGAGGACGAGGTCGGACTCACCGGTGAGGAGCGACTCGTCCACCTCGAGCCGGCCCTCGCCGCGCACGCGCCCGTCGACGACGATCTGGTCGCCGGGGTGCAGGCGGAGCAGGTCGCCGGCCACGATCTCCGAGGGGTCGACCTCGCGCTCGGCGCCGTCGCGCACCACCGTCGCCTTGGGGCGCGTGAGGATCGCGATGCGGTCGATCGTGCGCTTGGCGCGGATCTCCTGGAAGAGGCTGACGAGCGTGTTGGCCAGGATCACGCCGACGGCGACGACGGCGTCGAGGTAGCGGCCGAGCGCGACGAGGAGGACCCCGAGGCTGAAGTAGAGGTTGTTGATGAAGTTGAAGACGTTGGCGCGGACGATCTGCTTGTAGGTGCGACCGGCGTGCACCTGGACGTCGTTGCCCTGGCCGGCGGCGCGGCGGCGCGCGGCTTCGGCGTCGCTCAGACCGCGCGCCGGCGGGCCGTCGGCTCCCGCTTCAGGGGTCGCGCCGTCGGGCTGCTCTGTGCCGTTGGGAGACGGGCTCACGCGGTCGCTGCGCTCCTCGCCGGGGGACGGGACTCAGGATACCCGAGCGCGCCGTGGCGAGCAGCCGCCGGGCGGCTCCGCGAGCAGCGGCGAGGCACCGCTGGACGGGACGGCCCGGAGCGGCCGGTCGGGGTGGCCCGGCGTGAGATTGACATCGCCCGCCGGGGCCGGTTTACTGCAGGACGAGGCGGCGCGCGGCGCCGCCTTCGCCAGTCCAACGCAGACGATGAGGATGCCCACGGTGCGTTCGCCGACTGAGACACTTCCGCCATGCCGGCGGCGGGCATGACCGCCCCGGCCCGGCCCGCCTCCCCCGACACCAGAGGACCCTCCGCCGACGCCCACCCCGTTCCGTCCCCCGGCAGCGCCGACGCCCGGCACTCATCGTCCCCGGGCAGCGCCGATCCCCGCCGCTCCTCGTTCCCGAGCAGCACCGACTCCCGCCCGCGCCCGGCGATCGCCGACCTGCACGCCTACATCAACGGCGGTCTCTCCCCGTCCGCGCGCGACTGCCCGGCGGCCACGCGTGCGATGGCCGTCGCCCTCGAGACCGCCGTGGCCGCACTCCACGACGAGGGTGCGCCGGCGCTCGCCTCGCTCCCCGATCGGCTGGTCACCGACGCGTCCCTGCGCCGCGAGGCCGAGTGCGACCAGAACGTGTACCTTGGGGCGCCGTTCACGGCGTGGCTGACCCGCGCCCGCCCCGACCTCGTCTTCCTGCCGCTCTCGGCGCCCGAGGTCGAGGTCGCGTTCGTCTGGGCGCGCGAGCACGGGGTGCCGGTCACGATCCGCGGCGCCGCCTCCGGCGCGCTCGGCGGCGCCGTCCCCAACGACGGCGGTCTCGTGCTCGACCTCTCGCGCCTCGACCACATCGACGTGAACCCCGACGACGACGTCTGCGTGATCGGCGGCGGGGCGCGCTTCCGCGAGATCCACCGCCGCCTCGCCGAGCACGGCCTCGCCCTGCCCGTCTACTCGTCCAACCTCGGCGGCACGTTCGCCGGCTGGCTCGTGAGCGGCGCCTCGGGGCTCAACGGCTTCGGGCCCGGAGACGCCATCGACGTCGTGCGCGCCGCCGACGTCGTCCTGCCCGGCGGCGACTCCGTGCGTTTCCACGCCGACGGCCGCCTCGACGTGCCGGCCGAGGCGCCGCGCCGCGGCCACCGCGAAGTGGGCGCCGACGCCGCCGAGGCCTGGTTCCGCGGCCGCGGCCTCGAGCCCTTCGGCCTCGCCGACCTCGTCGGCAGCGAGGGCACGCTGGGCGCCGTCGTCCAGCTCGTGGTCGCCGTCGGGCGGCGGCCGAAGATCGGCGCCCTGCTCCTGCCCTTCGACTCGCTTCGCGACGCCTTCGCCGCCGTCGAGTGGGTGCGCCTCGGGGCCGGCCGCGGCCTGCCGCGACCGGCCAATCTCAAGCTCGTCTTCCGCCCCTTCGTGCGCCACGTGCGCCGCGTGTGGGCCGACGAGGACGTGCGCGCCTGGCGTCGCCGCCCTTCGGCGCTCTCGGGCGGCGACGGCATGCCGTGGGAGCGCCTCGCCGGCCCGCGCG
>DATHSP010000345.1:0-13452 GCA_035464075.1 Thermoleophilia bacterium
CGGCCCACGCCGCGGCGTGCCTCGCCGTCCTCGCTGCCTCACATCGCAGGACCATCGTCGCTGACTCTATCGGCGAGCGGCGCGAATCGATGAGGCCGTCCGGGCCGCGGTCTTTACAATCGCGCGCCGAGGGGTGTACAATTCCTGACCGCGTCGCGGGGTGGAGCAGTCCGGTAGCTCGTCGGGCTCATAACCCGAAGGTCGCAGGTTCGAATCCTGCCCCCGCTACCAAGCCTTCCGGGGCGCCCGTTCGGGCGCCCTTCCTTTTGCCCGGGGCGGCCCAGAGACCGTGTGGCGCGTCTCGGCCGCACGGGACAGCGGCGGGCATGGCACTGCGGCCGCACGGGAAGGCGCCGGCGGGCATGGCGCTGCGGCCGCCCGGCCCACGCGGAAGCCGGCTCCGCCGGCCCCGCAGGGACCATCGCCGGCCCCGCGCGTGACATCACCGACCCGCACTCGCCCTCTGCTATGCTCGGCGCGTGGTGGTGGTCGTGGGTCGGTGTGACGCGGCCCGGGAGGTGCGATGTCGACGCTGCTGGTGGTCAACGGGGCTCCGTACGGGAGCGAGGCCCCTTACAACGCCTTCCGCCTCGCCGAGGCGCTCGCACTGCGCGACGAAGTGGTCGAGGTGTTCCTCATGGGTGACGCCGTGCACGCGGCGCGGGCGGGGCAGGACCCGCAGGCCGCGCACGCCTCGCTCGAGGGACTCTTGACGGGACTCCTCGAGCGGGGCGTGGAGGTCACGTGCTGTGGCACCTGCTGCCGTGCGCGCGGCGTGGCCGAGGACGATCTCGTCGAGGGCGTCCGCCTGGCGACCATCCACGACCTCGCCGAGGCCGTCGCGCGCTGCGGGGCCCACCTCTCCTTCTGAGACGGTGGGCGACGGCCACCGCCAGGCACGGGCGTTCGAGCGGCGCGTCTGCGACTTCGTCGCCGCGCGCGATGTGCTGCGCCCGGGCGAGCGGCCGCTCGTCCTGCTGTCCGGCGGGCCCGACTCCATGTGTCTGCTCCATCTGCTCCCGATCGTCGACCGGCGGCTCGGTCTCGGCTTGCGCGCCGCCGCGCTGCACGTGGACTACGGCCTGCGCGGCGCCGCCTCCGACCGTGACCGCGAACTGGTCGAGGCGGCGTGTGAGGCTGCCGGGCTGACACTGCACGTCGAGCGTCTCGAAGGCTCGCTGCGGGGCCCCGATTTCCAGGCCCGGGCGCGGACGCAGCGCTACACCTTGGCACGTCAGCTGGCGAAGCGCTTCGGCTACGGCCCGCTGGTGACGGCCCACAACCGCGACGACCAGGCGGAGACCGTCCTCTACCGCCTGGTGAAGTACGCCTCGCCGCTCGGCCTCGCCGGGATGAGGGCGCGCGAGGACGACGTCGCGCGCCCGCTGCTCGGCGCCGGCGCCGCCGAGATCAGGGCCTACTGTGCGGCACGGGACATCGCCTACGGTCAGGACGCGTCGAACCTCGAGCCGGTCTACGCGCGCAACGCGCTCCGTCTCGAGGTGCTGCCGGCGCTGGCGCGTCTGAACCCCCGGGTCGGCGAGACCCTGGCCGACGCGGCGGCGATGGCCGCCGCCGAGGGCGAGGTCGTCGCCGCCGCGCTCGACGCCGCCTGGGAGCGCGTCCGGGCGACCCCGCGGCACGGCGAGCTCGCCGCTCTCGACGTCGTCGCCCTCGCCGCCGAGCCGGCGGGGCTCCGCTCTCTCTGCCTGCGCCGTTTGGCGGCGGTGGGCCTCCCGGCCGGCGCCCTCGTCACGCGCCGCCAGGTGGCGGCGCTCGAGGGGCTCGCCGGTCGCCGCGCCGACGCCGGCCGGGCGGCGCTGAGGGGCGGTCGCGAGGCCGTCCGCGAGAGACACCGGCTGGCGGTGCGCCCGGTCCCGGCCGCGCACGCCTGCGTGCCGGTCGAGGCCTCTGTGGTCGGCCCCCCGTCGTCCCCGGAGAGGCCGCTGGAGACGTGTGTCGCCGTGTTCTGCAGCTGGCGTGTGCGGGCGACCCTCTTGCCAGGTGCCCACCCGCCGGAGGCATACCGCCCCGCGGGGCTCCCGGCTCAGGCCCGCTCGGCGGAGACCCGCCCGGCGACCGCGCGCGCCGCCGGTGCCGGCGACGACGAGCGTCGCCTGAGCCTGGCCGTCGCCGCCCCGCCCCGCGTGCTCGCCCTGCGGCACCCGCGGCGCGGCGAGCGCTTCACGCCTTTCGGCCGCGTCGCGGCGACCACGGTCGCGCGGTTCCTGGCCGGCGCCGGCTGTGGGAGGGACGCGCGCCGGCGGGCGCTCGTCCTCGAGGTCGACGGCGCCCCCGCGGCCGTCGCCTTCGTCGACCGTGCCGGCGCGCTGCGCAGCAGGGTTGCGCAAGAGCGAAGGGTGACACAGAGTACGGAGTGGACATTGAGCGTCGCACTGGAGGAGCGGTGAGCGGACCGATCGCCGAGGTGCTCGTCGGGCGCGAGGAGCTGGCCGCGCGCGTCGACGAGCTGGCCGAGCAGATCTCCCGGGACTACGAGGGCGAGGAGCTGCTGCTGGTCGGCGTGCTCAAGGGCGCCGTCTTCTTCATGGCCGACCTGGCGCGGCGGCTGACCGTGCCCTGCACCCTCGACTTCATGGCGGTCTCGAGTTACGGCTCGTCGACCGATTCCTCCGGCGTGGTGCGCATCCTCAAGGACCTCGACACCGAGATCGAAGGCCGTCACGTGCTCATCGTCGAGGACATCATCGACTCCGGGCTCACGCTGAGCTACCTGCTCAAGAACCTGCGCACGCGCAGGCCGGCGTCGCTCGAGGTCTGCGCCCTGCTCACCAAGCCGGCCCGGCGGCGCACCCACATCACCTGCAAGTACACGGGGTTCGAGATGCCGAACAAGTTCGTCGTCGGCTACGGTCTCGACTTCGCCGAGCGCTACCGCACGCTCGACTACATCGCCGTGCTGACCCCCGACGCCGCCGCCGGCATCCCCGGCGAGCAGAGTTCTTTGCTGTAGGAGGGGGGGTATGCTACCGTCGAGGGGTCCCCACCCGACCCCGACCGTGCTCTCGCACGTAACGTCCCACCCAGAGGTAGACCGTGAGCCGATTCACCCGTAGCGCGCTGTTCCCGATCCTCATCGTCATCATCGTCGCCATGGTGATCTCCTTCTTCATCCAGGGCGACGACAAGAGCACGGCGCCCATCTACCGCGCCGTCGGCACGGCGCCTGCCGACGTGCTCGAGCGCGACCTGCGCCGCGGGCAGGTGACGAGCGTGGTCGTCGACGAGTCGGCGGACCGCGCGCTGGTCACCGCCGGCAGCGGCGAGAAGTACGTCGTCGAGACCGACGGCGGCGCGCTTCTCGAGCGCCTCGCGGCCGAGGCGCCCGACCTGCCCGCCACGTCGGGCACCGTGCCCGAGGCGAGCGGGGCCCAGAGCTTCACCAACGACCTGATCAACGGGCGCGTGGCGGCCGTGGTCATGAACACGAGCGACCAGAAGCTCGAGGTCACGACCACGACGAAGGCCGAGAACGGCGAGCCCGAGCGGTACGAGGTCGGCTACCCCGAAGCCAGCGCCACCGCCGAGCTCCTCCAGTTCTACGGGGTCGAGCTCGCCCCCGAGCACCCCGGCAGTCCCTGGTGGACGAGCGCCCTCACGCTGGTCCTGCCCGTCATCCTCATCATCGGGTTCTGGATCTTCATCATGAACCAGATGCAGGGCGGCGGCTCCAAGGTCATGAGCTTCGGCAAGAGCCGCGCTCGCCGGGTGGCGCCCGACTCGCCCAAGGTCACCTTCAAGGACGTCGCCGGGGCCGACGAGGCGGTCGAGGAGCTGCACGAGATCAAGGAGTTCCTCGAGAACCCGAAGAAGTTCCAGCAGCTCGGGGCGCGCATCCCCAAGGGGGTCTTGCTCTACGGCCCTCCGGGCACCGGCAAGACCCTGCTCGCGCGCGCCGTGGCCGGCGAGGCCGGCGTGCCCTTCTTCTCGATCTCGGGCTCCGACTTCGTCGAGATGTTCGTCGGCGTCGGCGCCTCGCGCGTGCGCGACCTCTTCGAGCAGGCCAAGCAGAACGCGCCCTGCATCATCTTCGTCGACGAGATCGACGCCGTCGGGCGCCACCGCGGCGCCGGCCTCGGCGGCGGGCACGACGAGCGCGAGCAGACCCTCAACCAGCTGCTCGTCGAGATGGACGGCTTCGAGATGAAGGACAACATCATCCTCATCGCCGCCACCAACCGCCCCGACATCCTCGACCCCGCGCTCCTGCGCCCCGGGCGCTTCGACCGCCAGATCGTCGTCGACCGGCCCGACCGGCCGGGCCGCCGGACGATCCTCGAGGTGCACTCGCGCGGCAAGCCGATCAGCAAGGACATCGACCTCGACGCCCTCGCCGCGCAGACGCCCGGGTTCACCGGCGCCGACCTCGCCAACCTGGTCAACGAGGCCGCCCTGCTGGCCGCGCGCGCCGGCAAGAAGGTCATCGAGATGCACGAGCTCGAAGAGGGCATCATGCGCGTCCTCGCCGGGCCCGAGAAGAAGAGCCGCCTCATCTCCGAGAAGGAGAAGGCGATCACCGCCTACCACGAGATGGGCCACGCCCTGGTCGGTCATTTCCTGCCGAACACCGACCCGGTGCACAAGGTCTCGATCGTCAGCCGCGGCCAGGCGCTCGGCTTCACGCTCTCGCTGCCGACCGAGGACAAGTTCCTCACGACCAGGGCCGAGCTCATGGACAACCTGGCGATGACGCTCGGCGGCCGCGCCGCCGAAGAGGTCGTCTTCGACGAGGTCACGACCGGCGCCGCCAACGACATCGAGAAGGCGACCAGCATCGCCAAGCAGATGATCATGCGCTACGGCATGAGCGAGGAGCTCGGCCCGCGCTCACTGGGCCACAACCAGGCGCAGCCCTTCCTCGGCCGCGAGTTCAGCCAGGAGTCCGACTACTCCAACGAGGTCGCGCGCCAGATCGACGAAGAGATCCGCCGCATCATCGCGGAGGCGCACCAGCGTGCCCAGGATCTGCTCGGCGAGCGCCGCGAGCAACTCGACCAGATCTCGGCGATCCTCATCCAGCGCGAGACGCTCGAGCGCGCCGAGTTCGAGGCGCTGCTCGACGGCGTCCCCGAGGCGGAGGTCTTCCGCGAGCGCGACGAGAAGGCGGCACGCCGGGCGCGTGCCGAGCGCGGCAAGAAGGAGGGCGCGCCCGCCAAGCCGCAGGTAGTGCCGCGGCCCATCAAGCCCGTGAACCCCGAGACCACCTGAGCCCGGCCCCGGCCTCTGCAGTGGACCGCGACAAGATCCAGGACGGCGTACGACTCATCCTCGAGGGTATCGGCGAAGACCCCTCGCGGCCGGGGCTCCTCGAGACGCCGCGGCGTGTCGCCGACATGTACGAGGACGTCTTCGTCGGCATCGGCGCGGCCGACCCGGCCGAGCTGCTCGTGTCCGTCCCCGGCGACCACCACCGCGAGATGGTCCTCATCAAGGACATCGACTTCTACTCGATCTGCGAGCACCACCTGCTGCCCTTCGCCGGTATGGCCCACGTCGCCTACATCCCCGGCGACGACGGCCGCATCTGCGGCCTGTCGAAGCTCGCCCGGGTGGTACGCGGCGTGGCCGCCCGGCCGCAGCTCCAGGAGCGCATCACCTCGGAGGTCGCCGACGCCATGGTCCGCGCCCTCGACCCCGCGGGCGCCGTCGTGCTGATCGAGGCCGAGCACCTCTGCATGTCGATGCGCGGCGTGCGCACCCCCGGCGCGCGCACCGTCACCAGCGCCGTCCGTGGCATCTTCCAGACGAACGCCGCGACGCGGGCCGAGGTCTTCGCCCTCATCAACGCCGGCCGCTAGCCGTGGAGACCCCCGCCGCGCGCCTCGAGGTCCAGCTGCCCTGCGTGATGGGCATCCTCAACGTGACCCCCGACTCCTTCTCCGACGGCGGCCGCTTCACGCAGCTCGACGCGGCCGTGGCCCAGGGTGTCGCCATGGCGCGCGACGGCGCCGCGATCATCGACGTCGGCGGCGAGTCGACGCGGCCGGGCTCCGACCGGGTGTCTCTCGACGAGGAGCTGGCCCGCGTGCTGCCGGTCATCGAGCGCCTGCGGGCCGAGACCTCGGCCGTGATCTCGATCGACACGTACAAGGCGGAGGTCGCGCGGCAGGCGCTGGCCGCCGGCGCGGCCCTGGTC
Source organism: Thermoleophilia bacterium (assembly GCA_035464075.1). GTDB lineage: Bacteria > Actinomycetota > Thermoleophilia > UBA2241 > UBA2241 > UBA2241. The sequence continues at coordinate 6,158 of DATHSP010000345.1, forward strand.
AACGACGTGAGCGCCCTGCGCATGGACCCGGCGATGGTCGAGGTCGTCGCCGAGACCGGCGCGCCGGCGATCCTCATGCACATGCAGGGCGAGCCCAAGACCATGCAGCAGGACCCGCACTACGACGACGTCGTCGACGACGTGCGCGCCTTCCTCGACGAGCGCATGGGCTTCGCGCTCGCCCGCGGGGTCGACGAGGAGCAGCTCCTCATCGACCCCGGCATCGGTTTCGGCAAGACGGTGGCCCACAACCTGGTGCTGCTGCGCGGGCTCGGCCGCCTCAAGGAGCTCGGGCGCCCGCTGGTGCTCGGCGCCTCGCGCAAGCGCTTCCTCGGGGCGATCCTCGGCGCCGAGCCGGGCGGGCGCCTCATCGGCACCGTCGCCTCCACGGTGATCGGCCTGATGAACGGCGCCGACGTCGTGCGCGTGCACGAAGTGCGCGAGAACTTCGAGGCCCTGCGCGTGGTCCTCGCCCTGCGTGAGGCCGACGAAGAGGCCGGCCCCGGGGCCGGTCGTTGAGGCGGCGATGACCGATCGCCTGACCATCGCCGTCGAGGGCCTGCGCCTGCGCGGCCGCTGCGGGGTGACGGCTGAGGAGCGCGCACTCGGGCAGACGCTCGTCTTCGACCTGCGGCTCGTGCCGGCGGAGTGCCCGGCTGCCGTGACCGACGCGCTCGAGGATACCGTCAACTACGGTGACGTGGTCAGGGCGGTGACGGCGACGGTGGCCGAGGGCGAGTTCCAGCTCCTCGAGCGCCTCGCGACCGTCGTCGCCGACCGTCTGTGGAGCGCCGCCCTCGACGAGCTCGTCGTGCGCGTGCGCAAGATCGACCCCCCGGTCCCGGCCCCCACCGAGGCCGCCGCCGTGGAGCTCGTCAGGCGGCGGTGAGCGGCGCGGCGCGCCGGGCGTTCGTCGCGCTCGGCTCGAACCTCGGTGACCGCGGGGCCTATCTCACGCAGGCGCGTGACGCCCTCGCAGCACTGCCCGGCACCAGCCTCCTCGCCGCCTCGTCCGTCTACGAGACGGCGCCCCAGGACCGCGCCGACCAGCCGCCGTTCCTGAACCAGGTCGTGGCCCTCGAGACCTCCCTGGAGCCGCGCGACCTGCTCACCGCCTGCCAGCGCATCGAGACCGACCACGGCCGGCGCCGCGAGGTCCGCTTTGGCCCGCGCACGCTCGACATCGATATACTCCTGCTCGAGGGCACAGAGTCCGACGACCCGCTGCTCACCTTGCCGCATCCGCGCATGTGGCAGCGCGCCTTCGTGCTCGTGCCGCTGGCCGAGGTCTGGTCCTTCGCCCGCGGCATGCCCGCCGTCGACGTGCCCGCCCTCGGCAGGGAGCTGGCCCGCCGGCAGCCCGTCCAACGCTACGTCCCGCCGGAGGCCCGGGGATGACGGTGACCTACGCCCGACAGACCGCCGGCCCGGCCGCGCGGCCCCGGAGGGTCGTCACGTGACGCGCCCCTACATCGCCGCCGTCGACGCGGCGGGGCTGCACCGCCGCACCTTCGACGTCCTGGTCCTCGGCGGCGGCATCGCCGGCCTCACGGCGGCGATCGGCGCGGCGCGCCGCTGGCGCGTCGGCCTGCTCACCAAGTCGACCTTCGAGGAGACGACGACCTTCCTCGCCCAGGGCGGTATCGCCGCCGCGCTCGGCAAGTCCGACTCTCCGGACCTGCACTTCGAGGACACGATGCGCGCCGGCGCCGGGCTCTGCGACGCCGAAGCGGCTCGGGTCCTCGTCGACGAGGGCCCGGCGCGCGTCCGCGAGCTCATGGAGATCTGCCCGCGCTTCGACCGCGTCGAGGGTGAGATCGTGCTCAGCCGCGAGGGCGCCCACTCGGTGCCCCGGGTCGTCCACGCCGGCGGCGACGCGACCGGCAGCGAGGTCTCGAGCGCCATGGCCGAGGCGCTGCGGCTCGGCAGCCGCGTCCAGCTCTACGAGGACGAGTTCGTGATCGACCTGCTCACCGTCGACGGGCGCTGCGTCGGGGCGCTCTCGCGCAGCATGGTCGACGGCCAGACGACCCTCAACCTCGCGATGGTGACGGTCCTCGCGACCGGCGGCGCGGGGCAGGTCTACGCGCGCACGACCAACCCGAGGGTGGCCACGGGGGACGGTGTGGCGATGGCCTACCGCGCCGGGGCGGCGATCAGGGACCTCGAGTTCGTCCAGTTCCACCCGACCGGCCTGGCCCTCGACGGGCAGGACACCGTCCTGCTCATCACCGAGGCGCTGCGCGGCGAGGGCGCCTACCTGCGCAACGCCGCGGGCGAGCGGTTCATGGTCGCCGCCGACGAGCGTGCCGAGCTCGCCGCGCGCGACGTCGTCGTGCGCGCCATGGTGGCCGAGATGCGCCGCGAGGGCGTCGACCGCGTCTACCTCGACGCCACCCACCTCGACGCCGACATGCTGCACCGCCGCTTCCCGACCGTGACCGCCGGCCTGGCCAGGCACGACCTCGACCTCGCCCGTGACCTGATCCCGGTGGCGCCGGTCAGCCACTACCTGATCGGCGGTGTGCAGACCGACGTGTGGGGCCGCACCACGGTCCCCGGGCTCTACGCCAGCGGCGAGGTGGCCAGCACCGGCGTGCACGGCGCCAACCGGCTGGCCTCGAACTCGCTCCTCGAGGGCCTCGTGTTCTCCGACCGTGTGGTGCGCGACCTGGACCGCTACGTGAGCCGGCTCGGCGAAGACGTGCGCCGCCTGCAGTTCGACCTGCCGGCGCCGGCAGGCGGGGGCGGGCACGACGCGACCGCCGCCGCGCGCGCCAGCCTCACCGCCGTCATGTCGGCGAAGGTCGGCGTGTTGCGCCGGGCCGACGAGCTGCGGGCGGCGATCGCCGAGCTGCGCGAGCTCCACTCGGCGGTCGACGCCGCCGGCGCCGACGTGCCCGAGTACGAGTTCTACAACCTGCTCACCCTCGCGACGCAGATCGCCAAGTCGGCCCTGCTGCGCGAGGAGTCGCGGGGCGTCCACCTGCGCGAGGACTTCCCGACCAGCGTCGAGGACTGGGTGCGTCACGTCACCCTGCGCCTGCCCGACCTGCAGCTCGAGCCCGAGGAGGACGAGTGACCGCGGCCACGCTGCGCGCCGCGGCCCGCGCGGCCGCGCGGCGTGCCCTCGACGAGGACCTCGCCGGCTACGGCGACCTCACCGGCGCGGCCTTCGAGGGCGACGGGGTCGGCCGCGTGGTCGCCCGGGAGGCCGGGGTGCTCTCCGGCCGCCTCGCCTTCGAGGAGGCGGCCGCGCTCGTCGACCCCGGCCTCAGCGTCACCTTCGAGCACGACGACGGCGACCGCCTCGCCGGCGGCGAGACGGTCGCCGTCGTCGCCGGCCGTCTGGCGAGCATCCTCGCCCTCGAGCGCACCGGGCTCAACTTCCTCGGCCGGCTCTCCGGCGTCGCCACGCTGACGGCGCGCTTCGTCGCCGAGACCGAGGGCACGAAGGCGCGCATCGCCGCGACGCGCAAGACGACCCCCGGCCTGCGCGCTCTCGAGAAGGCCGCCGTCGTGCACGGCGGCGGCCTGGCTCACCGCTTCGGCCTCTTCGACGCGGCGATGATCAAGGACAACCACGCGGCGGCGGCCGGCGGCGTCCGCGCCGCCGTCGAGCGCGTCCGCGCGCGCCTGGGGCACATCCACGGACTCGAGGTCGAGGTGGACGACCTCGACCAGCTCGAGGATGCCCTCGCCGCCGGGGCCGCCGCCGTGCTGCTCGACAACATGGACGCGGCCACGATCCGCGCCGCCGTCGGGCTCGTCGCCGGCCGCGCCGTCGTCGAGGTCTCGGGCGGCGTGACCCTCGAGCGCGTGCGCGAGCTCGCCGCGACCGGCGCCGACGTGCTCTCGGCCGGCGCGCTCACCACGCGCGCCCCGTGGCTGGACGTGGCTCTCGACCTGGAGACCTGACCATGCTGCTCGTCGTCGACGTCGGCAACACGCAGACCGTCATCGGCCTCGTCGAGGGCGGCGAGGTCGAGCACCACTGGCGCATCGCCACCGTGCGGCATCGTACCGGCGACGAGATCGCCGGTCTCCTGCAGGGCTTCTTCTCTCTCGCCGGGATGCGCTTCACCGACGACGTCGGCGAGGTCGGCATCGCCTCGGTCGTCCCCCGGCTCACGGCGCAGTGGACGGAGATGTGCGAGAAGCACCTCGGCGTGACGCCCTTCGTCGTCGGCCCCGGGGCACGGAGCGGCATCCGCATCGCGATGAAGAACCCGACCGAGGTCGGCGCCGACCGTATCGTCAACGCCGTGGCGGCGTTCGAGTCATACGGGGGGCCGTGCATCGTCTGCGACTTCGGCACGGCCACCACATTCGACGTGATCTCCGCCACCGGCGACTACCTCGGGGGCGCGATCGCGCCCGGCATCGAGGTCTCGATGGAGGCCCTCACCACGCGGGCCGCGAAGCTCACCAAGGTCGAGCTCGTCGAGCCGGCGCACGCGATCGGCAAGGCGACGGCCGAGAGCCTGCAGTCGGGCATGGTCTACGGCTTCGCCGGCCAGGTCGAGGGCGTCGTGCGCGCGATCTGGGAGGAGCTCGGCGAGCAGGCCCGCGTCGTCGCCACCGGCGGGCTCGCCGAGCTGATCGCCCGGCACACCACGGTCATCGCGGCGGTCGACCCCTTCCTCACGCTGCGCGGCATCGAGCTGGTCATGCGTCGCCAGCACCCGGCCTGAGCCGGGGCGGTGGGGGGAGCGCCGGTGAGCCGCGAGCGGGTACGGCGCGAGCGTCCGGAGCCGCAGGTCGCGAGGTACGCGCCGGCGCCGGACGTCGACTGTGGATGAGCCGGGAGAGGCCGTGAAGCGGCCGCGCGATGAGCGCGAGCCCCCGGCGTCGCCGTTCGCGCGCTCCCTCCACATCGGCCGCCTGCGGCTGGAGCGGCGCCTCTTCATGGCGCCGATGGCGGGGATCACGACGCCGGCCTTCCGCCGCAGCGTGCGCCGCTGGGGCGCCGGGCTCGTCTTCACCGAGATGATCTCGGCCTACGGCCTCTGCTACGGGGGCGCGCGCACGTTCGCCTACCTCGAGTGCGACGAGGACGAGCACCCCATCGGCTTCCAGCTCTTCGGCGCCGACGCCGACTACCTCGCCCGCGCCGCCGAGCTCTGCGCGGGCGCGGGCGCCGACCTGGTGGACCTCAACATGGCCTGCCCGGTGCGCAAGGTCCTGAAGACCGCCGCCGGCGCCGCCCTGCTCGGCGACCACGAGCGCGCCGAGGAGATCGTGCGCGAGGTGGTCGCCGCGGTCGGGCCCGAGGTGCCGGTGACGGTGAAGCTGCGCGCGGGGCTGCGCGAGGGCGACGAGGCGGGGCGCCGGCTGGCGCCCCGCCTCGTCGCCGCCGGCGCCGCCGCCGTCTTCCTCCATCCACGCACCGTCACCCAGCTCTACCGCGGACGCGCCGACCACGGGCTCACCGAGACGCTTGCCGCGGAGCTGCCCGTGCCGGTCGTGGCCTCGGGTGACGTGGACGGCCGCTACGCCGTCGGCGCCCCCTGGCTCTTCCGCGAGGTCCTCGGCGGCGACCCGCCGCCGCCGGACGAACGGTTCAAGGAGGTGCGGCGCTTCGCCGATGACGTCCTGCGTCGGATGGGGCCGCGCGGGGTGCGCCACCTGCGCCAGTTCTGGCCGAAGCTCCGGCGCGGCGGCGCCCTTGACCGCGAGACGGCCGAGGCGCTCATGCGGGCCGGGGACGAGGCCGCGGTGCGGGCACTGCTGGGCGCTTGACGCGGCCCCATGCGCGGCCGGTCGACGCTCGCCGCGCACGGTTGCGCGACCCGGAGGCGCGGCCTATACTGTCGTGCCGTTTCCGGCGCGCGGCCTCATCAAGGGGCCGCGCCGTCGTGTTCAAGAGGAGGCACAGTGGTCGACCGCGAGATCATCCTCACCCCCGAGGGTCATCGGAGGATCAAAGAGGAGATCGAGTACCTCTCCACGGTGAAGCGCGACGAGGTCGCGGAGCGCATCCGCAACTCACGCGACTTCGGTGACATCTCGGAGAACTCGGAGTACGACGACGCCAAGAACGAGCAGGCCATGCTCGAGGCGCGCATCTACGCCCTCGAGGAGAAGCTGCGCAGCGCCATCATCATCGACGCCGAGAAGGTGCCGACCGACAAGGTCGGCGTCGGCACCAAGGTGACCCTGCAGGACATGGAGCGCGGCGAGGTGGTCCAGTACTCCATCGTCGGCTCGGCCGAGGCCGACCCGCTCACCTTCAAGCTCTCCAACGAGTCGCCCGTCGGGCGTGCCATCCTCGGTCACAAGCCGGGCGACAAGGTCACGGTCGCCGTGCCCAAGGGCTCCAAGAAGTTCAAGGTCCTCGCCATCGAGCGCGCCTGACGGCTCCGCTCGTGGACGAGCACAGCGAGCACGGCGACGTCTTCGCGGAGCGCCGCGAGAAGCTCGCCGCCTGGCGGGCCACCGGCGCCGCCTACCCCACGCAGTACCAGCCGCGCGACGAGATCGGCACGTTGCGCGACGCCTACGAGCACCTCGAATCCGGCCAGGACTCTGGCGAGGTGCACCGTGTCGCCGGCCGCGTCATGGCGCGCCGCGTCCACGGCAAGGTCTCCTTCGTCGTCCTCAAGGATGCCTCGGGTGAGCTGCAGCTCTTCGCCCAGCTCGACGCGCTCGGCGACGAGCGCTACGCGGCGCTCGAGCACGTCGACCTGGGCGACCACGTCGGCGCCGAGGGCACGGTCATGCGCACGCGGCGCGGCGAGCTCTCGCTGCATGTCACGTCGTGGGAGCTCCTGAGCAAATCGCTGCGCCCGCTGCCCGAGAAGTTCCACGGCCTGACCGACGTCGAGCTGCGCTATCGCAAGCGCTACCTCGACACCATCGTCAACGACGAGTCGCGCGAGGTCTTCGTGCAGCGCGCGACGATCATCCGCACGATCCGCGAGTTCCTCGACGGGCGCGGCTTCGTCGAGGTCGAGACCCCGGTGTTGCAGCCGCTCTACGGCGGCGCCATGGCGCGCCCGTTCGTCACCCACCACAACGAGCTCAAGCGCGACCTCTACCTGCGCATCGCCACCGAGCTCTACCTCAAGCGCTGCATCATCGGCGGCATCGACAAGGTCTACGAGATCGGCAAGGACTTCCGCAACGAGGGCATCAGCTTCAAGCACAACCCCGAGTTCACGATGCTCGAGACCTACGAGGCCTACGTCGACTACAACCACGTCATGGACATGGTCGAGCAGCTCGTGGGCACCGCCGCGCAGGCCGTCGGCGAGCTGCAGGTGCAGTTCCGCGGCCGCGAGATCGACCTCACG
>DATHSP010000346.1:0-5399 GCA_035464075.1 Thermoleophilia bacterium
TGCGGCGCGCCGACCACTGGAAGACGAACGCCTCGCAGGGCGGCAAGGGTGAGCCCTCCCCGCCCGACGAGCGGCTGCGCGAGCTCAGCTTGCGCGCGACCCGGCTCGTCGGCGCCGAGTACGCCGGCGTCGACCTGCTGCCGCGCGACGACGGCGACTACACGGTCCTCGAGGTCAACAGCATCCCCGGGTGGCGCGCGCTCAGGGCGGCGACGGGCGTCGACGCGGCCGAGCTCCTCGTCGACCACTTGCTCGGGGAGGGGCGGTGAGGGGACGGCCGGCGGGAGGCCGGGAGCCGCGGTGAAGCCGCTCTCCGGCGTCGAGGTCGCCAGGGCGGGCACCCTCGCCTGCCTCGTCGAGGCGGCCGTCGAAAAGCCGGGCAACGTCTCGCCGGCGGCCGCCTTCGCCGGCACCACGTACGAGGACTTCGTCGCCAGTGCCGAGGCGATCGGCCCGGCGCTCGCCGACGCCGGGCGTGCCGGAGTGGGGGAGACCGTGCTCCGCGCCGTGCGCGAGACGCGCGTCCGGGTCGCGACCAACACCAACCTCGGGATCGTCTTGCTGCTCGCCCCGCTGGCGAAGGCGGCGGCGGGCTCACGGTCGAGGATGCCCGCCTTGCCTACGAGGCCATCCGCCTCGCGTCCCCGGGAGGGATGGGGCAGGTGGACCGGCACGACGTCGCCGAAGCAGCGGTGGGCGTCACGCTGCGCGAGGCCATGCTGCAGGCCGCCGCGCGGGACTCCGTCGCGCGAGAGTACGCGACCGACTTCGAGGTGACGTTCACCCTCGGCGTGCCGGCGCTGCGCGCGGCGTGGGAGGGCGGCGCCGGTGCGGACGGCAGCGCCCTTGCCGGTGCGGACGGCAGCGCCGGCGCCGGCCTGGACGGCAGCGCCCTTGCCGGCAGCGCTCTCGCGGCGGCCGTCCTCGACTGCTTCCTCGCCATCCTGACGGAGGTACCGGACACGCTGATCGCGCGCAAGCGGGGGCTCGAGGTGGCGCGAGAGGTGTCGGAGCGGGCGCGCGAGGTGCGTGCCGGCCTGCGGGCGGGCGGCCCTGACGGCCGTCCCGAGCTGGCCGCCTTCGACGCCGAGTTGCGCGACCCCGGCCACACGCTGAACCCGGGCACCACTGCGGATCTCGTGACCGCGTCGCTCTTCGTCTTCCTCACCGAGGCAGGGATGCCGGACCGAGTGGCCAAGGAGGCAGAGAGACTGTCGCGGCTTGCGGGACGCGACGGTGAGGGCTCCACCGCTGGAGCCGGAGAGGCCTGAGTGGGAGAGCGTGACGGCGCACGGATCCGGGACGCGGTCGAGGTATGGGGGACGCGGTGCAGGTATGAGGGACGCGGTCCAGGTATGAGCGAGCCGGTCCAGATGTGAGCGAGCCGCTGGAGGGACGAGCCCAGGCAGGCGGGCGAGGAGCGCCGACCAGCGGCGACCGGCCGGCCCTGCTCGTGCACGAGTACGTGACCGGCGGCGGGTGGCCGGAGGCCGACCCGCCGCGGTTCGCGGGTGAGGCCGACGCGATGGTGCGTGCCGTGCTCGAGGACCTCCGCGACTGGGGCCGGTTCACGGTGGTGACGACGAGGGACCGGCGCTTCGGGGGTCCGGCGCTGCAGGCCGATCGCGTGGTGTGGCTCGCCGGCGGTGAGCTCGACGCTCGCCGACCGGGCGACGCAGCCGCCGCACCGGGCGACGCCGATGCCGGCGGCCGCCCCGGGTATCGCGCCGCGCTCCTCGAGGCTGCCGCGGGGTGCGAGGCGGCGCTCGTGATCGCCCCGGAGACCGGTGGGGCCCTCGAGCGCGCGAGCGCCTGGCTGCACGAGGCCGGCGTCTCTCTGCTCGGCAGCACCCCGGCGGCGATCGCGGTGGCCGCCGACAAGTGGGAGTGCAGCCGGCGTTTCCGGCGTGCCGGGCTGCCGGCGCCGGAGACCGTCTGTGTGGCGCCGCGCGACGCCGAGGCCGCGACACGCCGGCTCGGCCTGCCCGTCGTCCTCAAACCACTCGACGGCGCGGGGTGCGACGGCGTCGCCGTCGTACGCGCCGAGTCTGACCTGAGCAGCGCTCTCGCTCTGCCGGCCCTCGCCGGCGCCGAGAAGATCCTCGTGCAGCGCTGGGTCGCCGGCGAGCCGGCCAGCGTCTCGCTGCTCGTCGCCGGTCGCGGCGCCGTCCCCCTCAGTCTGAACTCCCAGAAGCTTCGCATCGGCATCCCCTGCGCCTACGAGGGCGGCACGGCTGCCATCGACCACGCGCGCCGCGACGAGGCCTTCGACCTCGCGGCGCGCGCCGTCGGCCTCGTGCCCGGCCTGCGCGGCTACGTCGGCGTCGACCTCGTCCTGGCGCCGGATGGCTGCTCCCTCGTCGAGATCAACCCGCGCTTGACCACCTCGTACGTCGGTCTGCGCGGCGTGCCGGCCTTCAATCTGGCGGAAGCTCACTGGAAGGCCTGCATCTGCGATACGCTGCCCACGACGGTGCGGTCCAGGGCGACGCGCGGGTTCACCGGCGGGCAGGCCCTGCACCGCGACGCGGGGGGAGAGGCGGTGCCAGCGCATGCCTGACGACGTCGCCGTCGCCGGCTGGGACATCGGCGGGGTGCACATCAAGGGGGCCCGCGCCGTCGTGCGCGGGGGCGCCCTGAGGGAGCGGCGGATCACCGTCCGCCCCTTCGAGGTCTGGCGCGCGCCGGACGATCTGCCGGAGATGCTGCGCGCGGTGGCCGACCAGCTCGGGGTCAGCGACGGCGACCCGATGGCCGTGACGATGACGGCCGAGCTCTCCGACGTCTTTCGCACGAAGCGCGACGGCGTCACCCACGTCATCGAGTCCGTGCGTCGCGCCTTCCCGCGTACCGGGCCGCAGGCGCTCAGCGTGCGCGGTGAGCTCGTCCCTCTCGAGGAGGCCCTGGAGCGGCCGCTCGACTTCGCCGCTACGAACTGGGTCGCCGCCGCCCTGTACGCCGGCCGCTTCGCGCGCGACTGCCTGCTCGTCGACGTGGGCAGCACGACGACGGACATCATCGCGGTCCGCGACGGGCGGCTCGAGTGCGAGGGGCGCAACGACACGGCGCGCCTCGCCTCCGGAGAGCTGGTCTACACCGGTGTCGTGCGCAGCAACCCCAACACGCTCGCCGAGATGGTACCGCTGAGGGGGAGGTGGTGCCGCGTCGCCGGGGAGAACTTCACCGTCATGGCCGACGTCTACCTCGCGCTGGCCAGGTTGCCGGAGAGCGCCTATACCTGCCCGACCCCGGACGGGCGGGCCAAGACCCGCGAGGCGGCCCTCGAGCGCCTCGCGCGGCTGGTCTGCGCCGACCGCGACCAGCTCGACGAAGAGGAGTTGCTCAAGATCGCCTGCTTCCTCGCCGAGCGGCAGCTGCGGCTCGTGACGGACGGTCTCGTGCAGGTCCTCTCGCGGCTCGAGTACGGGTACGGGCTGCCGGTCGTCACCGCCGGCGCCGGCGCCTTCCTCGCCGCGACTGCCGCCCAGCGCCTCCGCCTCACCGTGATCGACGGGCGCACGCTCTGGGGGCGGGCGGGGGTCGCCTTGCCCGCTGCTGCAGCCACCGAGCTCATCGCCGCCCGCCTCACGAAGGGAGCCACGTGGTCGACGCCGTCGTGAAGGTCGGCGGGCGGCTCGGACACGATGAAGGTTTGCGCGGACTGTGTCTCCGCCTCGCCGAGTTGGGGCGCCGCCACCGTCTGCTCGTCGTGCCCGGCGGCGGCGTCTTCGCCGACGCTGTGCGCGACTGCGACGCCCGCTTCGGCCTCGGCGCCGACGCCGCCCATTGGATGGCCATCCTCGCCATGGACCAGTACGGGCTGCTGCTCGGTGAGCTCATCCCCGGGGCCAGGCTGACCCGTTCGTTCGACGCCGCTGCGGGACCCGCAGCCGAGGGCGTCGTCTCAGGGGCCGCCAGGGAGGGTGCGGCCTCAGAGCTCGCGGGAGGCGGCGCCGTCACCGTGCTGCTGCCGCACGATCTGTTGCGCGAGGCCGATCCGCTGCCGCACTCGTGGGCGGTGACCTCGGACGCGATCGCCGCGTGGGTCGCGGACGCCGTGCGAGCGCCGCGGCTCGTCCTCCTCAAGCACGGCGCGGCGCTGGGCGGGCTCGCTTCGGCGTCGCTCACGGGACTCGGCGAAGCCGGCGTCGTGGACGAGGCCTTCGCGGGGGTCGTCGAGGCCGGGCGCGCCTCCGGCGCCGGGTTCGACGTCTGGCTGCTCGACGGCGGCCGGCCGGAGCGCCTCGAGGCGCTCCTCGCGACCGGCCGCGCCGACGGCGTCAGGGCCGGGCCGTGAGGGCCTTGAGGCGGCGGACGGCCTCGGCGTTCACGCGGCCGCCCACGCGGTCGCCCTGGCAGACGGCGCCGCGGAACCCGATGATGTCGGGCCCCAGCCCGGCGAGCTGCGGGAGGTGCTCCTCGCGCAGTGAGCCGGCGAGGGCGCAGAGCAGGCCGGCGGCGCGGCAGCGGGCGACGAACTCGGCGAGATCGGCCTCGGACAGCTCGCTGAAGAGGGTGCTGCCGCGCTTCTCCGCCGTGTCGATCATGCAGCCGTCGGCGCCGGCCGCCGCGGCCGCGGCCGGCAGCACCAGCGGCGGCACCGAGCCGATCTTCTCGGCGTCGGCGTACGCGGTGGCCATGATGCGCACGGAGGGGTGCTGGGCGCGGGCGGCGCGGCAGACGGCGCTCAGCAGGACGCGCGCGCGCTCGCCGTCACGCGGCCCGAGCAGCCCCACCTTGACGTACTCGACGCCGCAGGCGGCGGCGCCGGCGGCGGCGAGCGCCGCCGTGCCCGGCAGGTCGGGGAAGTCGCCGATGGCGGCGCTGACCGGCGTTTCGGCGGGCGTGAGCTCGCGGACCCGGCGGATGACGTCGGGGGCGGCGGCGCCCAACGAGCCTTCGCGGGGATCCTTGACGTCGACGAGGTCGGCGCCGCCGGTCACCGCGGCGGCGACCTCGTGCTCGTCGATCACGCTGACCAGGAGCTGCATGCCGGGGGTCCTTCCTCGGGGGCGCCTGCGGGCCACAGTACACGCCGCCGGATGCGATGGACAAGACGCCCGCCGATGATGTCGCGGCGGGTGGCGGCGCGGGGGCCCTGGAGAGCTCCGCCGTCGAGGGCTTCGCGGTCGAGACACGCGACGGGCTCGTCTTCACCGTCAAGGGGGTCGTGCACCCGCCGGAGCGCCGCATCGCCTACCTGCGCTACGCGCCCGACCCGCACGGCGACCGCGAGCGCGGCGGCCGCCGCTACCGCAAGTTGCGCGGCTTCGCCGAGCAACTCGAGGCGCTCGAGGGGCAAGGCGAGGCGTATCTGACCTTCGACCCCGTCGCTGGGGCCGTGCTGCAGGGGGTACCCGTCGAGGCGGCGCTCGCTCTCGCCGAGCTGCTGAGGAGGG
>DATHSP010000347.1:0-1953 GCA_035464075.1 Thermoleophilia bacterium
GAGGCCGGCAGCAGGGTGCGTCTCGCGGCATCGGCACGCTTATCGTCTCGCCCGCCGTCACACCGACGGCGCGTCGGTCTCAGGAGGTACGGTGGAGAAGCGCAACTACCTGTTCACGTCCGAGTCGGTCACCGAGGGCCACCCCGACAAGCTCGCCGACCAGATCTCCGACGCCATCCTCGACGCCATCCTCGCCGAGGACCCCTACGGCCGCGTCGCCTGCGAGACGCTCGTCACCACCGGTCTCGCCTTCGTCGCCGGCGAGATCTCGACCGAGACCTACGTCGACATCCCCAGCATCGTGCGCGACACGGTGCGCGAAGTGGGCTACACCAACGCCCTCTACGGCTACGACTACGAGACCTGCGGGGTGATGGTCGCGATCGACGAGCAGTCGCCCGACATCTCCCAGGGCGTCTCGCAGTCGCTCGAGGTGCGCACCGACGTGAACGACGACGACGCCCTCGACCTGCAGGGCGCCGGCGACCAGGGCATGATGTACGGCTTCGCCTGCGACGAGACCCCCGAGCTCATGCCGCTGCCGATCTCGCTCGCCCACAAGCTCTCGCGGCGCCTCGCCGACGTGCGCAAGGCCGAGATCCTCCCGTACCTGCGCCCCGACGGCAAGACCCAGGTCACCGTGCGCTACGAGGACGGCCGCCCGCTCGAGGTGACCAAGGTGGTCCTCGCCGCGCAGCACGCCGAGAGCGCCGACCTGCAGAGCATCATCTACCCCGACGTCATCGAGCAGGTCGTCGAGCCGATCCTGCCCAGGGAGCTGTACTCAGGCAAGCTCGAGGACCTCGTGGTCATCAACGCCACCGGCAAGTTCGTGATCGGCGGGCCGATGGGCGACACGGGGCTCACGGGGCGCAAGATCATCGTCGACACCTACGGCGGCGCCGCTCGCCACGGGGGCGGCGCCTTCTCGGGCAAGGACCCGAGCAAGGTCGACCGCTCGGGCGCCTACGCGGCGCGCTACGTGGCCAAGAACGTGGTCGCCGCCGGTCTCGCCACGCGCTGCGAGTTGCAGATCGCGTACGCGATCGGTGTCGCCCACCCGGTGTCGCTGATGGTCGACTGCCAGGGCACCGAGAAGGTCGATCTGACGACCATCGAGGCCCTGATCCGCGAGCACTTCGACCTGCGCCCGGCGGCGATCCTGCGTGACCTCGACCTGCGCCGCCCCATCTTCCGCAAGACGGCCGCCTACGGGCACTTCGGCCGCCACGACCACGACTTCACGTGGGAGCGCACCGACAAGGCCGAGGCGCTGCGCGCCGCCGCGGGTCTCGCGTAAGCGCGGCCGGGCTTCGTCGGGGCGCCGTGCGATCCGGGCCCCTGGAGCGCGGCGTGCCCGAGGACGTCATGACCGGGAGTCCCTCGTGACCTTCGGCGCCGGCGGTGCGGCATGACCTGCGTCGCCGTCATGCCCCTGGTGCGCACGAGGGCCTTCGACGAGCCCTTCGAGTACGCGCTGCCGGCGGAGCTCGAGGGGCTCGTCGGCCAGGGTTCGCTCGTCGTCGCCCCGCTCGGCGCCCAGACCGTTCTCGGCCTCGTCCTCGAGCGCCGGTCGACGCCGCGACACGCGGGCGCGCTGGTCCCGCTCCACGACGTGCTCGACCTGCCCCCGGTCCCCGCCGACCTCCTCGACCTCGCCGGTCACATCGCCGAGTACTATCTGGCGCCGCTGCCGGCGGCGCTCGCGCTCGTCGCGCCGCCCACGGCGGCGCTCCGTATCGAGCGCCGCTACGTGCTGACCGACGCGGGGCGTGCCGCCGCGGAGGCTGGGGAGCAGGCGCTGCTCGCTCTCGACGGCGCGGCCGCGAGCGGCCGCGCCGTGACTCGGGTGGCGCAGCGCTTCCGCCGCCGCGGCTGGCTGCGGACCTCGTACGACGTGCACGTCGTGGGCCTCGTCGACCGGGGGCCGTGCCTGGCCCGCGGCGAGGCGCC
>DATHSP010000348.1:0-14234 GCA_035464075.1 Thermoleophilia bacterium
CGCGCCGAGCGCCGGGGGGGAGGCGAGCGCCTCGGCGGCCGTCGTGCTGCAGCTCCTCCACGGCCTGCCCGTCGCCGACGAGCACGGTGGCGGTGAGGGCGACGGCGGCGGTGAGGGCGACGGCGGCGAGCGCGCCGCCGACGGAGCCGACGAGTCCACCGCCGACGAGTCCACCGCCGACGAAGCCGCCGACGAGGGCGACAGGGCGCGCAGCGTGGGCGCCGCGGCCACGACCCCGACCGGCGCGGCCTTGCTCGCGCACTTCGCCGACGGCTTCGGTGCGCCGCCCCCCGGCACGGTCGCCGGCGAGGGCTTCGGCGCCGCCCGCCGCGGCCGGCCCGGCTGGCCCGACGTGCTGCGGGTCGCGCTGATCACCCCGGCCGAAGAGGGAGCCGACGCCGATCTCTCGCCCGACCCGCCGGGCGCCGGAGCCGAGGACTCACCTGCGGCCGACACCTCGAGCATCGTCGCCGACGCGTCCGCGGCCGGCGCCGAGTCCCGTGCCGATGCCGCCGACGTGTCCGCGCCCGAGGTGGAGCCTCCGGCGGACGCGGCGCCGGAGGCTGACGCGGCGCCGGAGGCGGACGCTGAGCCCTCGCCGGACGGTCCGCCTCCGTCGGATGCCGCGGCCTGGTTCGGCGTCACGCCAGAGCCCGCGGCCGAACCTTCGGCCGACAGCGAGCCGTCGTCCGGTGCCGGTCGCGTGTGGGCCGCTTCGCCGTTGTTCGGTGGCGCGAGTGCGTCGAGTGCCAACGTGCCCGACGCCGAGAGCACGCCGGTGATCGACGCCGCACCGTGGTTCGAGGCTCCTGCCGTCGCCCTGCCCGGGAGCGACGACGACACGCCCCATGACGATGAGCCAGACACCGCCACCTATGACACCTTCCTCACCGATGCTGATGACCTGCCCGACGGGCCGCGCGATGCCGATAGGCCGGGCGAAGCGGAGGCCGAGCCCGACGCCGACGGTATGCTCGCCGACGACCAACCCGGCGACGCTGCCCGCGACATGCCGGGCGAGGTCGAGGACGACGTGTCCGGCGACGCCGGCGACATGCCGGGCGAGGGCGACGACGACGTGTCCGGCGACGCCGGCGGCATGCCGGGCGAGGCCGAGGACGACGTGTCCGGCGACGCCGGCACTCCGCTCGCCGGTGGCGACGACAGGCTTCACGACGATGTGGCGGGACTCGACGGGCGCGATGGCGCCGACGATGACCAGGACACGCTCGTGGGAGACACGCACGCCGACGCCGGCGGCGCACAGGGTGCGGAGGTCCAAGGCGCAGCCGGCGACGAGGCCGCGCCCGCGGCTGCGACCGCCGCCCCGCCCACCGAGCACGTCGTGCTCGAGACCAACATCGACGACATGAGCGCCGAACTGCTCGCTCACGCCGCGGAGGCCCTGCGCGAGGCCGGTGCGCTCGACGTCTGGATGACACCGGCGCTCATGAAGAAGGGCCGCCCCGGGACGGTGCTGCACGTGCTGGCGGCCGCGACCGAGCACGAGCGTCTCGCCGGGATCGTCTTCGCCGAGACCACGACCTTCGGCCTGCGCGTGCTGCCGGTCGGCCGCCTGTACGCCGAGGAGCGCCGCGAGACGGTGCGTATCGCCGGGCAAGATATCGGCGTCCGCCTCGGCTACGCCCAGGGCCGGCTGGCCACGGTCTCGCCCGAGTACGAGGACTGCCGCCGGGCGGCGGCCGAGCTAGGCCGGCCGCTGCGCGTGGTGTACGAGGCGGCCCAGGCGCGTGCCCGCAGCCGCTTCAGCGGCTCCTGAACGCGACGGCCGCCGGCACCTTCATCCAACCGGATAGGCAACATCGGCCCTTCTTGCAGGTAGTTTCGCTCGGGATCCCGGATCGACGCCCGCCCTTGACACGATTGACCCTGTCGATGGGTCGTCTGTACAATCCTTCACAAGGGAGTGGAGCCGAGCTCCCGGTCGCCGGCCGCGGCGGTCCCCCGCTCGATCACGGCCGGCGTCCGCTTGTTCTCGGTCCGAGACAGGCGCGCAAGACCGGTAACCGAAGGAGGACGCGTTGACCGCCAGCGGCAGGATCACCCGCAAGAGCCCCGTCCCCAGTGACATCGAGATCGCGCAGGCCGCGACGATGCAGCCCATCCAGGCCATCGCCGAGAAGGCGGGCATCCTCGAGGACGAGCTCGAGCTCTACGGCAGGTACAAGGCCAAGATCGACTACATGGCCCTGCTCGAGCGGCTCAAGGACAAGCCCGACGGCAAGATCATCAACGTCACGGCGATCACGCCGACTCCGCTCGGCGAGGGTAAGACCGTCACCTCGGTCGGTCTCGCGGAGTCCATGAACGCCATCGGCATCGACACCATGCTCGCCCTGCGCGAGCCCTCGCTCGGTCCGGTCTTCGGCATCAAGGGCGGGGCGGCCGGCGGCGGCTACTCGCAGCTCCTCCCCATGGAGGACCTCAACCTGCACTTCACCGGCGACATCCACGCGGTGGGCGCCGCCAACAACCTGCTCGCGGCCATGGTCGACAGCCACCTCATGCACGGCAACGAGCTCGCGATCGACCCGCTGACGATCTCGTGGCGGCGGTGCGTCGACCTCAACGACCGCGCCATGCGCGAGATCGTCAACGGCCTCGGCGGGCGTCTCAACGGCATCCCGCGCCAGACCGGCTACGACATCACGGTGGCCAGCGAGGTCATGGCCATCCTCGGTCTTGCCACCAGCCTCAAGGACCTGCGCGAGCGCCTCGGCCGTATCACCTTCGGCTACGACACGTCCGGCAAGCCGCTCAGCGCCGACGACATCGGCGCCGGCGGCGCCATGACGGTCCTTCTCAAGGACGCCATCAAGCCGAACCTCATGCAGACTCTCGAGGGCAACGCCGCCGTCGTCCACGCGGGCCCGTTCGCCAACATCGCCCAGGGCAACAACTCGATCATCGCCGACAAGGTCGCCATGAAGCTCAGCGACTACGTCGTCACCGAGAGCGGTTTCGCCGCCGACCTCGGCTCTGAGAAGTTCATGGACATCATCTGCCGCTACGGCGGCTTCGCCCCGAGCGCCGTGGTCATCACCTGCACCATGCGCGCCCTCAAGATGCACGGCGGCCTGCCGGTCGATCCCGAGCTCCTCAAGGCCGAGAACAACGAGGCGCTCATCAAGGGCTGCGAGAACCTCGCCAAGCAGATCGAGAACATGAAGTACTTCGGCGTGCCCGTGGTGGTCACGCTCAACCGCTTCGCCTTCGACCGCGACAGCGAGGTCGAGATCGTGCGCAAGGAGGCCATCGCGGCCGGCGCCGAAGACGCCGTGCCGATCAACGTGCACGCGCTGGGCGGCGATGGCGGCCAGGAGGCCGCCGAGGTCGTCAAGGCGGCCGCCGACAAGGGCGGCGAGTTCAAGTTCCTCTACCCGCTCGAGGCCTCGATCAAGGAGAAGATCGAGACCATCGCCACCAAGATCTACGGCGCCGACGGCGTCGACTACCTGCCCGAGGCAGAGGCCAAGATCAAGCTCTTCACCGAGCAGGGGCTCGACAAGCTCCCGCTCTGCATGGCCAAGACGCACCTGTCACTCTCGCACGACCCGGCGCTCAAGGGCCGGCCGCGCGGCTTCCGCGTGCCGATCCGCGACATCCGGCCGGCGACGGGCGCCGGGTACCTGTACCCGCTGCTCGGCGAGATGCGCACGATGCCCGGCCTGGCCAAGCGGCCGGCGGCGGTCGACGTCGACATCGACGTCGAGACCGGCCGCATCATCGGTCTGTTCTGAGTATCTGAGGAGCGCGACGGCGCGCCCGGAGGTGTGTGGTGAGCGAGCACGAGCCCATCGTCTACGCGCGCGAGGCGCTGCCCGTCTATCTCGACGACGCGGCGTCCGGCAAACCGGCCCCCGGCGGGGGCAGCGTCTCGGCCTGCGTCGGCGCCCTCGGCGCGGCCCTGACCTCGATGGTCTGCAACCTGACCATCGGCAAGGAGAAGTTCGCCGAGGTCGAGGAGCGCATGAAGGGGGTGCTGGCCGCGTCGGAGGCCGCCCGCGCCCGGCTGCAGGAGCTGCTGCAGGAGGACACCACGGCCTACAACGGCGTGCTCCTAGCCTACCGTCTGCCCAAGGGCACCGACGAGGAGAAGGCGGCGCGCCACAAGGCGGTGCAGGACGGCCTCATCGTCGCCGCCGATGTGCCGCTCCGGATCTGCCGCGTCGCCATCGAGGTCTGCCGCCTGGCCAAGGTGGCGGCCGATCTGGGCAACGCCAACGCCGTGACCGACGCCGGCATCGGCGCCGTGCTCGGCGAAGCAGCGGCCGTCGGCGCCGCCCTGAACGTGCGCATCAATCTCGGCTCGATCGAGGACGAGGCCTACGTCGCCGCGGCGGCGGCCGAGATCGACGCCATCCTCGCCGAGGCCGCGGCGCTGCGCGCCGAGGTCCTCGCCACCACGCTCGCCAAGATCTGACACGAAAGGGACGTCATGGCTGCACGCATCATCGACGGCAAGGCGATCGCGGAGACCGTCCGCGAGGAGATCCGCGCCGAGGTCGAGCGCCTCGCGGCGACCGGCGTCAAGCCCGGGGTCGCCACCATCCTCGTGGGCGACGACGGCGGGGCGCGCTTCTACCGCGGGCAGATCGAGAAGAACACGGCCACGGTCGGCCTCACCTACTTCAACCACGAGTTGCCGGCCGACACCAGCGAGGACGCCGTCCTCGAGCTCGTCGCGAAGCTGAATGCCGATCCGGCCGTTCATGGCATCCTCGCCCTCATGCCGATGGCCGCCCACATCGACCAGAACAGGGTCTTCAACGCCCTGGCCCCCGAGAAGGACCTCGACTGCGTGAACCCCGCCAACATCGGTCACGTGCTGCTCGGCGACCAGCTCTTCGCTCCGGCGACGCCCTCGGCCTGCATCGAGATCCTCGACCGCGAGGGGGTGGAGCTGCAGGGCCTCGACGTCACGATCGTCAATCACTCGAACATCGTCGGCAAGCCGGTCGCGCTGCTCTGCCTCAACCGCAACGCCTCGGTGCACGTCGTGCACGTGTTCAGCAAGGACGTGCCCGCCGCGTGCCGCGAGGCCGACGTGCTCATCTCGGCGGCTCCGGTCAAGGGCCTCATCAAGGCCGACATGGTCAAGCCGGGCGCCGTCGTCGTCGACGTGACCACGATCCGCGACGCCGAGGGCAAGCAGATCGGCAGCCTCGACTTCGAGGCCGTGTGCGAGGTCGCCGGCAGCGTCACGCCCGTGCCCGGCGGCGTCGGCCCCGTCACCAACGTGATCCTGCTGAAGAACGCGCTCACCGCCTGCAAGGCGCAGGTCGGCGCGGCGTGAGGCGAGAGCCGGCCGGCGCGACATGCGCCGCCGGCGCCGGCGTGGTTCAATGGGCCGGCGGTTGCAGGGGGCGCGCCTCACGGACGCGCCCGAGGACTGACGGCGTGATGCGGAGTTGATGCGATGCCGCGGCGAGTGACACGTACCCCGGCGACCGTCGCCCTGCCGGCGGGGGTCGACGGTCCCGACCTCGACAGGGTCGGGGCGATAACCGACGACCTCGACCCGAACGGCAATCTGATCGCCGTCCTGCAGCGGCTGCAGCAGGAGTTCGGCTACCTCCCCGAGCCGGTGATCGACGAGCTCGCCCGCCTGAGCGGGGTCCCGGCGTCACGTATCTACGGCGTCATCACGTTCTACGCGCAGTTCTCGACCACGCCGAGCGGGCGGCACCGCGTCTGCGTCTGCCACGGGACCGCCTGTCACGTCGCCGGTGCCGGGAGGATCACCGAGGCGCTCGAGCAGGAGCTCCACGTCGAGGACGGCGGCACCACCAGGGACATGGAGTTCACACTCGACTCGGTGGCGTGCATGGGCGCCTGCTCGCAGGCGCCGGTGATGCGCGTCGACGACGACACCTACGGCAACCTGACGGCCGACCAGACGCGCACCATCGTGCGCGAGCTCATCGCCGAGCTGGGTCTCGAGGTCCACCGGCCCGGGGGCGCCCCGGAGCCGGCCGCCGAAGGCGGTGGGCGGTCGTGAGCGCGCCCCCGCCGAAGGACGGCGTGCGCGTCGAGGTCGCCGGCGGCGCGAGCGGCCGGCGCCGGATCTCCGTCTGCGCCGGCACCGCCTGCGTCTTCGCCGGCTCGCTCAAGATCCGCGACGCCTTCATCGAGGAGGTGGCGGCCGCCGGCCTCGGCGACCAGGTGGACGTGCGCCTCAGCGGCTGTCACGGCCTCTGCTCGCAGGGCCCGCTCGCCGTGGTCTCCGGCGGCGACACCTACTACCCCCGCCTCAAGCTGCGCGACGTGAAGCGCGTCGTCGAGGAGCACCTCGTGGGCGGCACGCCGGTCGAGAAGCTCCTGTACGTCGACCCCGTCACCGGCGAGCGCGTGCACTGTGCCCACGACATCCCGTTCTACCGCCAGCAGCGGCGCATCGCCCTGCGCGACGTCGGCGTCATCGACCCGGAGAGCCTCGACGAGTTCCTCGCGCGGGGCGGCTACGAGGCCGCGCGCAAGGCGCTCACCACGATGACGCCGGAGGCGATCATCGCCGAGATCCTCGCCTCGGGACTGCGCGGCCGCGGCGGCGCCGGGTTCCCGACGGGGATGAAGTGGAAGTTCGCCCGCCAGTCGCCGGGCGACGTGAAGTACGTCATCTGCAACGGCGACGAGGGCGACCCCGGCGCCTTCATGGACGCCTCGATCATGGACGGCGACCCACACGCCGTGCTCGAGGGCATGCTCATCGCCTCCTACGCCATCGGCGCGCGCGAGGGGTACATCTACGTGCGCGCCGAGTACCCGCTGGCGGTCCGGCGCCTGCGCCTCGCGATCGCCGAGGCCGAGGGGCGCGGCCTCCTCGGCGACGACCTCTTCGGCTCGGGCTGGGACTTCCACCTCAAGATCAAGGAGGGGGCGGGCGCCTTCGTCTGCGGCGAGGAGACGGCGCTCATCGCCTCCATCGAGGGCCGTCGCGGCATGCCGCGCACGCGCCCGCCGTTCCCCGCCGTGCGCGGCCTCTGGGGCAAGCCGACCAACATCAACAACGTCGAGACCTACGCCAACGTACCGTGGATCATCGCCAACGGATCCGCTGCCTACGCCGCCGTGGGCTCGGAGACGTGCAAGGGCACCAAGGCGTTCAGCCTGGCCGGCAAGATCGTCAACGGCGGCCTCGCCGAGGTGCCCATGGGCTCCACCCTGCGCCACGTGATCTTCGACGTCGGCGGCGGGGTCAAGGACGGCAAGGCCTTCAAGGCGGTACAGCTCGGCGGGCCGTCGGGCGGCTGCGTGCCGGCGGCGCTCCTCGACACCCCGGTCGATTACGAGAGCCTCGCCGCCACGGGGGCGATCATGGGCTCCGGCGGCATGGTCGTCGCCGACGAGAGCACCTGCATGGTCGACCTCGCCCGCTACTTCCTCGAGTTCACCCAGAGGGAGAGTTGCGGCAAGTGCGTCCCCTGCCGGCTCGGCACCAAGCGCATGCTCGAGATCCTCGAGCGCATCACCGCCGGCGAGGGTGAGGACGGCGACATCGAGCGCCTCGAGAGGCTGGCCACGACCATCAAGAAGACGAGCTTGTGCGGCCTCGGCCAGACGGCGCCGAACCCCGTTCTCACGACGATCCGCTACTTCAGGGACGAGTACGTCGCCCACATCGACGAGCACCGCTGTCCGGCCTGCGCCTGCGACGCGCTCATCGCCTTCTCGATCGACCCCGACCTGTGCACCGGCTGCACGCTGTGCGCGAAGAAGTGCCCGGTGGGGGCGATCACCGGCGACAAGAAGCAGGCGCACCGCATCGACCAGTCGCTCTGCGTGCGCTGCGACTCGTGCCGCGCCGCCTGCCGCTTCGACGCGGTCAAGGTGGTCAGCGGCCCCGAGCAGATCGCCGCCGCACTGCGGGCCGAGGCCGGCGGCTGAGGGGGCGCGTAGGCGGGGCGGCCGGTGGCCGCCCCGCCCACTTGCCGCCTCGGTCACTGCGCCGCGTTCCGGCGTCGTTTTGCGACACGGAGGATGGCCCACCGCTGCCGAATCCGACAGGTCTCACGTCGCGCGGCTTGACTTGGCGCTTTCCCGGGTGTCGTAATAGGTCGTCAATCGGGGTCGGCGAGGGCCGGGGGGTCTGGGTGCCGTTCAGTCTCGATACGATCGACCGCAAGATCGTCTCGCTCCTGCTCGAGGACGGGCGCATCTCCTCGGCCGAGATCACGCGTCGCATCGGTCACGTCTCCGAGCGCGCCGTGCGCTACCGCATCGAGCGCCTGATCCGCTCCGGCGTCATCCGCATCAGCGCCATCGTCAACCCGCAGGCCGTCGGCTTCAGCATCATCGGCGACGTGCTGGTCGACGTGGCGCCCGGCAGGCTCCAGGACGTCGCCGCCCAGCTCGTCGAGTTCGACACGGTGAGCTACGTGGCCGGCTCCGTGGGTGAGGGCGACCTGAGTCTCCAGGTGTACGCACGGGACACCGGGGAGCTCCTGCGCTTTGTCAACGAGGTCATCGGCAAGATCCCCGGGGTCACGCGTACCAAGACCTACATGGTGCCCTGGAAGCTCAAGGACGTGTACGAATGGCACGTTCCCGTCGAGGCCGCCGAAGAAGGGAGGGCGACAGGCTGAACCACTTGTCCTGTGGTCTACGTCCTGGTCACACAGCCACGGCCGGCGCTCAGGCGTCGTGCAGCTGTGACCGAGAACCAAAGAAGGGGGAATTGTGGCCGAAGAACTAGCCTTTGCCCGCAAAGCCAGCGGCCTGGTCCGCGGCCTGTCGATGTGGGACGCGTTCGGCGTCGGCTTCATGAACCAGGGGCTCACGCCCTCGATCTGGGTCATGATCAGCTGGGGTCTCGGGGTGTACTACGGCGGCAACCTCGTGTTGGCTACCGTCATCTCGATGATCCTGGCCGGTATCGGCTTCCCGATCGTCTGGGGAGTGCTCGGCGGGTCGATGCCGAGGTCCGGCGGCGAGTACATCTACAACTCACGCATCATCCACCCGATCATCGGCATCGCCGAGAGCTTCGGCAACGCCTTCGTGTGGATCATGTGGATCTACGTCCTGGCACCGTGGGTGGCCGATCCCGGCCTGGTCATGCTGTCGCAATTCTTGGGCTGGGAGGCCGTCGCCGACTTCGCCTCCACGCCCTGGAGTGCGTTCGTCGTCGCGACGGTGGCCAACATCATCGCGTTCCTCTTCGTCGTATTCGGCATCAAGATCTTCGCCCGCGCGCAGAAAGTCGTCATGATCTTCGGCATCGGCGGCGCGGCCACCATCGCCATCGTGCTCACGATGACCTCGAGCGGCGACTTCGTCAGCTCGTGGAACGCGCTCGCCGCCCAGTACGGCTCGCTCGACTACGAGGCCTTCAAGGCGGCGGCTGCGGCCGAGGCCGGCATCGAGGCCTTCCCGACAACGTGGAACTGGTACGACACCTTCGGCGTCATGGTGGCGGGCTCGTGGCTCTTCGCCTACAGCTACTGCATCACGTTCATCGCCGGCGAGGTGAAACGCCCCGACAAGACCATCATGTTCGCGAACCTGTTCGCGATCCTCGTGCCGGGCTCGTTCATGCTCTGGATCTCTTTCGCGCTCTACAACATGCTCGACTTCCAGTTCGTGAGCGCCGCCGCGTGGGTCGACAACAACGGAGAGCTCGAGGGCTACACATTCCCTTGGTTGCCGAGCTTCGTCGGGCTCGCGCGCGTGGTCAACGAGAACGGCGTCGTGAGCTTCCTCATGGCGGGCTCGTTCATCGCCTTCGCGCTCTGGTGGGTCGCCCTGTCGTACCTGGCCTTCCCACGGATCCTCTTCGCCTGGGGCATGGATCGCATGGGCCCCAAGTGGTTCACGGACATCAGCCCCCGCTTCGCATCGCCGGTCAAGAACCACATCCTGTGCTTCGGCCTCGGCGAGGTCGGGATCGCGCTGTACATCTTCTGGACCAACAGCCCGCTCGCGGGTCTTGCGGTCACCGGGCTCGAGGTGGTCACCGTGTTCGGTGTGACCGCGATCTCGGCGTTGCTCTTCCCCTACGTGAAGAGGGCACGCGGCATCTGGGAGGCGTCGCCGTACCGCAACTGGAAGATCCTCGGCGTCCCGGTGGTCACCATCGGCGCGCTGGTGGATCTCGTGTACCTCGCTATCCTGTTCTACTTCTTCTTCGTGATGCCGGACCTGCGCGACTTCACGACGACCGGTGTGCTCTTCTTCGCCGGCGTCTGGGTCGCGGGCATCATCTGGTACTTCTTCTGGTCGTCCCGCAGCAAGAAGGTGGGCGTCGACGTGTCGATGACCTACGGCGAGCTGCCGCCTGAGTGAGTAGGTAATGCCGATGCGGGGAGCGGGAGCGTCGCTCCCGCTCCCCGCGCGTTTTGGAGGTGTCAATGATCAAGCTGTTCTTCGTCACCGACATCCACGGGTCCAACGTCTGCTACCGCAAGTTCCTCAACGCCCTGCCGATCTACGGCGTCGACGTCGCCATCCTGCTCGGCGACCTGACGGGCAAGGTCCTCGTGCCGCTCGTCGCCAAGGGGAGCGAGCAGTGGGAGTGCACCCTCATGGGGCAGTACCGCGAGGTCAACGGGCAGGAGGAGCTCGCGGCGATCAAGAAGACCACCGAGAACGCGGGGTACTACTGGGTGCACCAGACCCGCGAGGAGTTCGACGAGACCCGCGCCGACCCGGCCAAGATCGACGCCCTCTTCAAGCGCCTCGTGCTCGACCGCGTGCAGGAGTGGCTCGACCTCGCCGACGAGCGTCTCGAGGGCAAGCCCTTCCAGATGTACATGGCGCCCGGCAACGACGACTGGTTCGTGATCGACGACATGATCGACGCGGCCAAGCTCGTGCACCCGTGCGACCGCCGCGTCGTCGACCTCGCCGGCCACGAGATGATCACCAGTTCGGCCTCCAATCCGACGCCGTGGGACACCCCACGCGAGATGAGCGAAGAGGACCTCGAGAAGCACCTCTACGAGCTCTGCGCCCTGGTCAAGAACTACGAGACTTCGATCTTCAACTTCCACGTGCCGCCGCACGGCTACTCCCTCGACCTCTGCCCGAAGCTCGACGAGAACCTCACCATGGCCGCCGACGAGAAGATCCACGCCGGGTCGATCGGCGCCAAGAAGGCGATCGAGGAGTTCCAGCCCCTGCTCGGGCTGCACGGGCACATCCACGAGTCACGCGGCGCCCAGAAGGCCAAGCGCACGCTGCTCATCAACCCCGGCAGCGAGTACTCGGAGGGCATCCTCAAGGGCGTGCTCATCATGCTTGACAAGAAGAAGGTGAAGGACTACGTGTTCACCTCCGGGTGAGCCGTCTCCCCATCGCGCCACGACCGTGTCAGAACTGAGTCTGAAAGGGGGTCGATAGATGGCGAAGGAGTTCATCCTCCCGAAGGACATCCCACTCGACCAGTACCCCAAGCCCGAGGTCTTCCTCGAAGAGGGCAAGCGTCTGGCGGTGGAGGGGCAGAAGCGCGGCATCAACCTGCGCGTCATGGGCCCGCTGGCCCTCCACTACTACTTCCCGGACCAGGTCGACCTGTACGCCAAGCTCGAGCGCCTCGGCGACCGCTACTTCACCGACATCGACTACGCGTCGTACGGCAAGACGCGCAAGAAGATGATCGACTTCATGAAGGACATGGGCTACGAGGCCGACCTGCACACGATGATGGTCTCGGGCAAGACCCGCCACATCTACTTCGGCGGCGCCGTCCCCATGATCGACGTGTTCTTCGACAAGCTCAGCTACTGTCACGAGGTCGACTACGCGGGTCGTCTCGACCTCGATCCCTACAGCGTCTCGCAGGCCGACATCCTGCTGCAGAAGCTGCAGATCTGGGAGATCAACGACAAGGACCTCAAGGACATCGAGTACCTCTTCACGGTGGCCGACTTCGGCGAGGACGACGAGAAGAAGGTCAACGTCGGCTACATCGCCCGGCGTTTCGCCGACGACTGGGGCTTCTGGTACACCGGCACCACCAACCTCGACCGCGTGAAGACGCACGTCGACACGGTGGACGTGCTGAGCGACGACCAGAAGGCCAAGGTCAAGCAGATCGCGGACAACGTGCGGGCGCGCATCGACGAGGAGCCCAAGACCAAGGGCTGGAACAAGCGCGCCAAGAAGGGGACAGACAAGATCTGGTACAACCAGGGCTTCTCCGACTGGTGAGCGAGGCCGCATGACGGCCGTCTCGACAGGCTGTGGCGCGGGGCGACGCCGTCGGCGGGCGCCCCGCGCCACACACGTCTGCGGGGCCGGCCGCAGGTGAGCGCTCGCGACGCCGGCCCGGGGCGCGACCTCACGCCGCTCTTCGACCCGCGCTCGATCGCCGTCGTCGGCGCCTCGAGCGACGCGTCGAAGTGGGGCGGCGACGTGGCCGCGCGCCTGGCGCGCGGTGGCGACCGTCGCCGCCTGTTCTTCGTCAACCACCGCGGCGGGCTTGTGCAGGGGCGCGAGTCGTCCCGTTCGCTGCGCGAGCTGCCCGAGTCGCCGGACATGGTGATCCTCGCCGTGCCCGCGCAAGCCTTCGAGGCAGCACTCGACGACGGGCTCGCCGTCGGCGCGCGCGCCTTCGTCGGGATCCTCGCCGGTCTCGGCGAGACCGGCGCCGGCGGCAAGGCCCGCGAGCGCGCCGCCGTCGCCCGCCTGCGGACCGCCGGCGCGGTCATGATCGGGCCGAACTGCATGGGCGTCGCCGACACGGCGAGCGGCCTGCAGGCGGTCGCCTACCTGGACGTGCCGGCCGGCGGCCTCGCCTTCGTCTCGCAGAGCGGCGGCCTCGGCGAGGAGCTCGTCGTGCGCGCGCTCGAACAGGGCGTCGGCTTCTCGCGCTACGTGACCGTGGGCAATCAGGCCGACCTCGGCGTCACCGACGTCCTGACGGCCCTGGTCGACCACGCGCCGACGCGCGTCGTGGCCGTGTACGGAGAGGACCTCGGCGACGGACGCGCCTTCGCGCGCGCCGCCCGCGACCTGGTCGCCTCCGGACGCCCGGTCGTGCTGCTCAGCCCCGGGCGGAGCGCGGCCAGCGCCCGCGTGGCGCGCTCGCACACCGGCTCACTGGCTCCCGACGCCGCGGTGCTCGACGCCGCCTGTCACGCTGCCGGCGTGGTGCGCGTGGCGACGGTCGGCGAGCTCTTCGACGCCGCCGTCTGCCTGCTCCCGGGCCGACGGGCGCGCGGCCGCCGCCTCGCCGTGGTCTCCGACGGCGGCGGCCACGGCGGCCTCGCCGCCGACGTCGCCGCCGCGGCCGGGCTCGACGTGAGCCCGCTGTCGCCGGCGGTCGTCACTCGAGTGCGCGCGGCGCTTGCCGCGAGCGTCGGCGAGAACCCGTTCGACTTCGCCATCGGGACGATCGAGCCCGCTGCGTACGGAGCCGTCGTGGACGCCGTGGTCGAGGCCGACGGCGTCGACACCGTGCTGGCCGTCGGCCAGCTCGGCTACTGGGGTGCGCGTTTCGCCCACTTCACCGACCAGGTCGCGGCGGAGCGCGACGGCGCGCGGAGGATCGGCGCCGCCGCGGCGCGCTCGGGCACGCCGGTCGTCGTCTGCAGCACCTACCCGCGGTCCCCGGCCGCGGCCGCGCTGCGCGAGAGCGGCATCCCCGTGTACCACGAGACCGACGCCGCAGTGACCGCCTTGCGTCACCTGGTGGCCGTGCACGAGGCCGAGGGGCGGCTCGAAGAGGAGCGGGACGGGCGGCGCGCCGACGGCCTGCCCGAGGTGCCGCCGTCGGCGCCGCCGCTCGCCGGTCTGGTCGCGGCGGTGGCAGCGGAGGCGCGGGCCGCCGGCGACGTAGCCGACAACGGCACGAAAGCGGCGGCGCCGCCGGTGAGCGCCGGCAACGGCGCCGCCGCCGCGATCGCGCGCGACTACTGGCTGGCGCGTGAGGCGCTGATCGCGGCGGGCCTCGAGCTGGTCGACGCCCGGCGCGCCCTCGACGGCGAGGAAGCCGTGGCCGCCGCCGCCGATCTCGGCTACCCGGTCGCCCTCAAGGCTCTCGGACTGCTGCACAAATCCGATCAGGGTGGTGTCGCGCTGGGGATCGGCGGCGCCGGCGAGCTGCGCGCGACCGTTGGCGACATGCACGCCCGGCTCGCGCCGCCGGAGTACGCGGTCGAGCGCATGGCGCCCGTGGCGGACGGTGTGGAGCTGATCGTCGGCTGCCGCTGGGACCCGCACTTCGGCCCCGTCGTGCTGGTCGGGCTCGGCGGCCTGTACGCCGAGCTTCT
>DATHSP010000349.1:0-4299 GCA_035464075.1 Thermoleophilia bacterium
TCAGCTTGCAGTACATTTTCGTCGGCGCCCTCGACGTGCTCTACGTCGTGCTCTCGATCTCGGTGCTCGGGATGGGCGAGGCCGGCGCCGGCTACCTGAACTCGGCCTTCGGCGCCGGCGGTCTCATCGGCGCCGCGCTCACGGCCGGCCTCGTGGCGCGCCGGCGCCTGGCGCCGGCGCTCGGCGCCGGGGTGCTCACGGCGGCGCTCGCCCTCGGCCTGCTCGGCATCTTCCCGACCGTTCTCACCGCCTTCGCCCTGCGCGCGCTCGCCGGCCTGGGTCGCACCGTCCTCGACGTGACCGGCCGCATCCTCCTGCAGCGCTCGGCCCCGCCGCACGTGCTCGCCGACGTCTTCTCGATGCTCGAGTCGCTCATGAACGTCGGTCTCGCCTTCGGCTCGATCATCGTGCCGATCCTCGTCGGCTTGAGCGGCGCCCGCGCCGCGCTGATCGGCACGGGGGTGATCTTCCTGCTGATCGTGGCGGCGAGCTGGCGCCGGCTCTCTTCGGTCGACGCCGCCGCGACTGTCCCCCACGTCGAGATCCGCCTGCTGCAGTCGATTCCCATCTTCGCCCCCCTGTCGGCGCCCGCGCTGGAGGGTCTCGCCCGGGCGCTGACACCCGAGTCGGCGCCCGCCGGCGCGGTGATGATGCGCGAGGGCGAGGTGGGCGAGCACTACTGCGCCATCGCCTCGGGCGAGGTCGCCGTGACTCACGGTGGGAAGGAGGTGGCGAGGCTGTCACGGGGCGAAGGCTTCGGCGAGATCGCCCTCATCGAGGACGTGCCGCGTACGGCGACGGTGACGGCGACGCAGCCTACCGACGTCTACTGCCTCGACAAGGAGCCCTTCGTCCTCGCCCTGACGGGGCACGCCTCGGCCAAGCGCGCAGCCTCGAGTGTCGTGACCAAGCGACTCGATGAGTTGGGCAGGGCGGCACTGGAGGCCGGCGCCCCGTCCGACTGATCAAGCCACCGGCGCCCGTTGGGTCGATGTCGGCACCGACGGCCACCGCGCGGTTCCGACCGCGGCGCTCCGCCGGGTCGACCCGTCGGCCGGGGGAGCGTCAGCTGCCGTGAAGCCAGGAGACCCCGCCCTGACCGTCGAACATCCCGTGCCGCGTCCCGTGGCGCGGCACGAAGGCCGCGCAGGTCGGGGCGCCGGAGAACATGACCCCGTCCTTGAACTCGCTCGACGGGTGCGTGCAGCGGCACTGTGCCGTGGTGGGCAGGGGATCGCAGTACGCGCACTGACAACATACTGCCGTCCCGTCGTGCCGTCCGTCGTGCCGGCCGTCCCCGCCGTCGAGCCCGAGTTCGTGCATGAGCACCTTCACGCTCCCCCGTGACCCTG
Organism: Thermoleophilia bacterium; assembly: GCA_035464075.1. Lineage (GTDB taxonomy): Bacteria > Actinomycetota > Thermoleophilia > UBA2241 > UBA2241 > UBA2241. Next base: position 1,353 of record DATHSP010000349.1, read on the forward strand.
TCGGCGCCGTATCCATGGCCCCTCCTTCACTCCGAGCAGTGGTCGTCACGGGGAGGCTACGGTGCCGAGGCCGTCACGGTCGTCACCCGATACGGGTGAGATCCGCGCCCGGATCGGGCGTCTTACGTTCCTCTGACAGGCGCCGCCACGTGCTCTGACCGGGCGCTGCGATGCTGCGCCCGGCGCCGTAGACGGCGCTCGGCAGGCGGGACGGAAGGTGTCGGCCCGCCCGACAGAGAAAGGGGCAGACGTGGCGACACTGCTTGTGATCGAGGACGAACGTCACATCGTCGACGTCGTCCGCATCGCGCTGGAACGGGATGGGCACCGGGTCATCTGCGCGCGCAACGGCGAGGACGGTCTCGCCGAGTTCGCGCGGCGCGCCGTCGCGCTGGTGATCCTCGACATCGGCCTGCCCGGCATCGACGGGCTCGAGGTGTGCCGTCGCATCCGGGCGGCCTCGCGGGTGCCGATCATCATGCTGACGGCGCGTGACGAGGAGGCCGACCGCGTCGCCGGTCTCGAGCTCGGCGCCGACGACTACGTGCCCAAGCCGTTCAGCCCTCGCGAGCTGGCGGCCCGTGTCAAGGCCGTGCTGCGGCGCAGCGAAGCCGCGCCGCAGCAGACCGACGAGCTCACCCTCGGCGACATCACGCTGAGCCGGCCGCGGCACGAAGTGCACGTCGGCGGCCGGCCCATCGACCTCAGCGTCACCGAGTTCCGCCTGCTCGCCTTCTTCATGGAGAACCCGGGGCTGCTGTTCTCGCGCGAGTCGCTGCTCGAGCGGGTCTGGGACCTCGAGTACCCCGGCGGCACCCGGACGGTGGACCAGCACGTCGCCCAGGTCCGCGCCAAGCTCGGTCGCGCCGACGTGATCGAGACGATCCGCGGCGCCGGCTACAAGGCGGTGGCACGATGACGATCACCGGATGGACCGTCGTGATCGTCTTCGCGGCCGCCCTCGTCTGGCTGGTCGCGCTCGGCATCCGGGGCGTCGTGCGCGCGCTGCGCGGCGTACAGCGCCCCGAGCCCCCCGCACACCCCACGCTGCGCTCGACGCTGTTCCGCACCGTCCTCATCACCCTCGTCGCCATGTTCTTCGTCACGGGCGTCCTGCTGGACCGCGGGCAAGACGAGAACCCGATGATCGAGGGCGGACTGTCCCAGTTGGACGCACTCGAGCACACGAACGCCCCCTGGATCGACGAGCAGGCCTATCCCGTCCTTCGCGAGGCGATGGCCGACGTCGCCGACGGCAACGGCAGCATGTTTTCGGACCGACCTGGGCCTCTCGAGTTCACCGGACTTCCCCAGGACGCTCTCGAGCGGCTCGAGGTCAAAGGCTGGGACATCGGCATGATGGATATGGAAGGGCAGGAGTGGCAGTACGTGGCGTTTCGCACGGGGGACGGGCGAGGGATGATCTTCGCCTCAGACCCCTCGCCGTGGTACCGGCAGGGGCTCGACCAAGTCTTCGGACTCCTCTTTGCGGCCGCGTTCGCCGCGCTCCTGCTCACCCCGTTCGCGGCGCTGGCCGCCTGGTACCTCAACCGTCGCATCGTCAAGCCCGTCCGGCAGGTCGCCGACGCGAGCGTGGTGCTGGCCGACGGGGGGACGCCGATACCGGTGCCCACGGAGGCGCCGCTCGAGCTCTCCATCTTGGCAGACTCGTTCAACCGCATGGCGGCGAAGCTGCGCAAGGCGCAGGAGACCGAGCGCGACTTCCTCATGTCCGTGGGTCACGAGCTCAAGACGCCGCTCACGGCCATCGACGGGTACGCCGAGCTGCTGGAGGACGAGGCGGTGGATCCCCGTCAGGCGGCCGGCGTGCTGAGTGCGGAGTCGGCGCGGCTGCGGCGCCTGATCGCCGACCTGCTCGACCTGGCGCGCATCGGCCGCTCCGAGTTCACGGTCGTCGACGAATCGGTCGACCTGGCCGTCACGGCGCGCGAGGTGGTCGCGAGGTTCGAGAGCCTCGCCGGGGCGCGGGGCGTCGCGCTGACGGCGGACGTGACGGAGCCGGCGCCGGCCCGCGGCGACGCCGGGCGCGTCCTCCAGGTGGCGTCGAACCTTGTCGAGAACGCGCTGCGCGCGACCGACCGCGGCGACCGGGTGGACGTCGTCGCCCGGGCCGGTCTGCTCACCGTGCGCGACAGCGGGCCGGGCCTTCAGGCCGAGGATCTCGAGCACGCCTTCGAGCGGTTCTACCTGCACCGGAAGTACGGCGACGGGCCGGAGGTCGGCACGGGTCTGGGGCTCGCTATCGTCAGGGATCTCGTCCAGGCGATGGGCGGGTCCGTCGAGGTCGCGAGCGAGCTCGGGGCGGGCGCCGCCTTCACCGTTCGCCTGCGGACGCCGGACGTCTTGCCACAGACGGCTTGACGGGGTGTGCGGGCGCGGGGCGGCGATGCCGCCGCCCCGCGCCCGCATCGCCGCGCTCGCGCGCCGCAAGGAGCCGGCCCGGCGTCACCCCGTCGGCGCCGACGGGCTCCACAGCCGGCGCACAGCGAGGCCACAGCCCCTCCCCAGCTCGCGCATGGCATACTGTGGTCCGGCAGGGTCCGTGGCCGCAGGCGCGGATCGACCGTGTCACGAGAGGGGCTCGATGAACCGTAGAAGCACTGGCGCCGTGGTGGTCGCGGCGGCCGTGATCCTGATACTCGGAGCGCTGTTCTCCGCCGCCTGCGGGGACGCCGTGCCGGACGACGCGGTCGCCGTCGTCGGCGACGTGCCGATCACCAAGGCGGACTTCGACCAGTACATGGAGCAGGCGAAGGCCACGGTCATCAGCCAGTCCGGCTCCTTCCCGGCCGCGGGGTCCGCTGAGTACGACGAGTACACGGCCAGTCTCGTCGACTACCTCGTCCAGAGCGAGGTCGTCGCCCAGGGCGCCGAGAGACTCGGTGTCGAGGTGACCGCCCTCGACGTCTCGCTCTACATCGCCGAG
>DATHSP010000350.1:0-2790 GCA_035464075.1 Thermoleophilia bacterium
GCAGGCGGCGGTTTACTCACCGCGGACCCGCCGGTAGGCTGGCACGATGCTGCGGGTCGCACTCATCTTCGGCGGGCGCTCGGCCGAGCACGAGATCTCCCTCGCCTCGGCGCGCTTCGTCGCCGACTCCCTCGACCCGGCACGGTATGAGCTCGTTCCGGTCGGCATCGACCGCGACGGTCGCTGGTGGCGCCCGGCCGACCTCGACACCGCCCTCGAACGCGGCCTCGAGGCCGGCGCTTGCGCGCCGGTGACGCTTTCTGTCGACCCGGCGCGCCCCGGCCTCGCGGGGGCCGACGGGGGCTTCACGCCGCTCGACTTCGCCTTCCCCATAATGCACGGCACGTTCGCCGAGGACGGCACGATCCAGGGGCTCCTCGAGCTCGCCGGCCTGGCCTACGCCGGGGCCGGCGTGGCGGCCAGCGCCGTGGGCATGGACAAGGAGCTCATGAAGGCCGTGTTCGCCGCGCACGGGCTGCCGCAGGTGGAGGCGCTCGTCCTGCGCGGCGCCGAGGTCGCCGGCGACGCCGCGCTCGCGGCCGTCGAGGAGCGCTTCGCCTACCCGGTCTTCGTGAAGCCCTGCAACCTGGGCTCGAGCGTCGGCATGACCAAGGCCCACGATCGTGCCGAGCTGGGCGCCGCCCTCGAGTTCGCCGCCCGCTACGACCGCAAGGTGATCGTCGAGGCCTTCGCCGACGGGCGCGAGTTCGAGTGCAGCGTGCTCGGCAACGACGAGCCGCGGGCCTCCGTCCCCGGCGAGGTCACGGCGGCCAACGAGTTCTACGACTACGAGGCCAAGTACACCGACGGTCTCATGAGCTTCGCGATCCCGGCGCCGCTCACCGAGGAGCAGACGGCGACGGTGCGCGACCTCGCCGTGCGCGCCTTCCGCGCCGTCGACTGCGCGGGCTACGCGCGCTGCGACTTCTTCCTCGAGCGCGACGGCGCGCGCATCCTCGTCAACGAGATCAACACGATCCCGGGCATGACGCGCTTCAGCGCCTTCCCGATGCTGTGGGCGGCGACCGGTCTCGACGCCGGCGCCCTGATGGACGAGATCGTGCGTCTCGGGCTCGAGCGCCACGCGGCCCGGCAGGGCCTGCTCACGAGCCGCTGAACGGCGGCCTCTCCCGAGGGCCCGGCGTCTCCCGACGGGGCGACGTCTCCCAGCGCGCCGCCGTCCTCGCGGGTTCCGGCGCGCTACGCGCTCGGTCACTCCCCGCTCGGTCACTCCCCGCTCAGTCGCTGCGCGCGGTGGCGCTGGGGTTCATCGTGCGTTCGACCCACCCGTCGACGCCGGGGATGTGGGCGAGATACCCGAAGGCGAAGGTGTCGACGTGCCGCGTGGCCGCGACGACGAAGACGGTCGCTTCGCCGCTGCCCTCGGTCTCGAAGCCGGTCAGCTCGCCGCCGCGACGCTCGAGGAGGGCGCGGGCCGACCCCTCGGCCTTGCGCACGTCGAGCTCCTGCAGGTGTACCTGCCGCGCCAGGCGGGCGGCGTCGCGGCTGTCCGTCCTGACGCGCTCGTAGGCCGAGTACAGCGAGACGGCGTCGAGGATCACGATCGCGCCGATGAGGACGACGAGCGACACCCAGAGAAGCTCGCGCACGAACCCGCCCTGCCCTTCACGCCCAGCGTGTCTCACGTCAGTCACCTCCTCGCAGCCGTCTTCGGGGATGTATCGGCCGTTGGCCGGGTAAGGATTATCCCTTCGTGTCTCTGGGCCGGGCGATGGGGGCCGCTCCGGCCTCGCTCGGGCCCGTTCCGCCGTCAAGCGCCGGCGCCGAAGCGGATGCAGGCGACGACGAGGTCGTCCGCCAGCGGCTCCGCCGCGAAGGCCGTCGCGTCCTCGAGCACGCGGGCCACGACGGACGCGGCGGGGGCGCCGGCGAGCGCGCCGAGGACCTCGGGGAGCCGGTCCTCGTAGAGCGAGCCGTCGGCGTCGCGGATCTCGCTGAGACCGTCGCTGAAGAGGAGCACGCTCTCGCCGCGGGCGAGGGTGTACGACTCGGTGGGGTGCGCGTTCAGCTCCGCGGTCGGCTCGACGCCGATCGGGGGGGCGGTGAGGAGCAGGGGGCGCTCGACGTGCGTGCGGCCGATGATGATCGGAGCCGGGTGGCCGGCGCTGGCGAGCTGCAGCCGGCCGCTGCGCAGGTTGAGGGTCGCGAAGAGGGCGGTCACGAAGTGCTCGGCGTCGAGCTCGTCGAGGAGGGCGTTGTGCAGGCCCTGCAGGGCCGCGCCCGGGCGCGGCGGCCAGGAGACCTGGCCGCCGGTGACGAGGGCGCGGAGGATGTGCTTGGCGATGAACGCCCGGGCGAGGGCGTCGACGCCGCGGCCGCTCACGTCCCCGACGACCAGTGCAAGGTGGCCCTTCGTCAGGTGGTAGAAGTCGATGAAGTCGCCCCCGCGTGCGGCGCCGGGCGTGCCGGCGCGGTACTCGACGGCGAGGTCGACGCCCGGCACTCTCGGGGGCGTGATCGGCGCAAGACGGTCCTGCAGGCGGCGGGCGATGTCGACCTGCACCGCGTGCGAGGCCGCGTTCTCGAGCGCGGCGCCGGCCTGCTCGGCGACGATGGTCAGCAGGGCGTGGGTCCAGGTGTCCGGGGCGCCGTCGGGCGGGCGCAGGAGGACCACCCCGGCGACGCCGCCGGCGCTCGGCAGAGGCAGGGCGAGCAGCGTACCGTCGCCGGGACCCTCGATCTCGCGTCGCCGGCTGCGCCGGGTGACGACGGCGGAGGTGAGCAGCGCCTCCTCGTCCTCGGTGAGGGGGTGGGCGGCGGCGAGGCGCG
>DATHSP010000351.1:0-7646 GCA_035464075.1 Thermoleophilia bacterium
CCGCCGCCGGGTCGTCTTCCGCGGGGTCCTCCTACGCCGAGGCGGAATGGGTGTTCCCCCTGCCGGCGGCGAGGATGTGACCGGTGGGCCGCCGCATTCTGCATGCGCGTCAAGGCGGTTTCACGATGCTCGTCGTGCTGCTGGTCGGCGCGGTGGCGGCGCTGGCCTCGGTGTCGCTGGTCGCCGCAGTGCTCTCAGCCTCGGCGACCGACGCCGCCGACCGCGGGCTCGACGCCTGCGCGGCCGGCGCCGACGCCGGCCTCACGCGGCTGCTCGAGCAGCTGCGCTGGGGCTTGACCGGCCAGACTGCCTCGGTGGCGCTGCCGGCGGAGACTGGCCCCCCCGCGGTCACCACGACGCTCGAGGTGGCTCCGGGGCCGGCCTCGGCCGACGGCACGTGGTTCAGCACCCTCGAGCTGGGCGCTGCGTCCTCGGCCGGTGCGGCGCGCGTCCTGCGGCGGCTCACGGCACGCCTCCGTCCGGGGGTGCTGCCGCACGGGCTCGCCGCTGCCGGCGACCTCGTGGCGCTGGCGCCGGTCCAGGTCGGAGGCTGCGGAGTGTACGCAGGCGGTGATGTCCTCGGCCGCGAGCACATCGCCTTCGACGGTGCCGTCGACCCGCTCCTCGCGCCGCCCGATCAGCTCTACCCCGAGCTCTTCTCGGCGACCGCGGTGCACGCGGCGGGGGCCATCTACACGGCGGCGGGCGAGATCCACGACCTGCCCTCGCCGACGCTCGACACCGACGTCCACGTCGGTGAGCCGTACGCCGCGGAGCTCGCAGCGCTTCCCGGTCCGGCCCTGCTCGCGGCGCTACGGCGGCACGCGGCGGAGCCGGGGCCGGCGCTGGCCGGCGACGCGCTGCGCGTCGACCTGCTGCCGCTGCAACCGCCCGCCGGGGCCGACCCGCGCGCCGGCGTCATCGTCTCCGTCGAGGCCGGCGCGCGCCTCGGCCCGCTCGTCGTCGCCGGCCGCCGCGAGCCGCCGCCGCTCGCGTGCCCGCTGGTGCTCGTCGTCGAGGGTGACGCGGTGCTCGGCGGCGACCCGCTCGCGGCCGCCGACGAGCCGGCCTGCGAGCTCAGCGGCGCCGTGCTCGCCACAGGCGACCTGCGCGTCGGCGGGGCGACGCGCCTCACGGGCTCCCTGGCTGCGGCGGGGATGCTGATCGCGGCTCCGCTCGCGCTGCGGCTCGACGAGGCGTGGCTGGCTTGGCCGCCGGCGGGGTGTCGCGAGTTCGAGGTGGTGCGTCGTTGGTGAACGAAGTCGGGTGACGAGCGACCGGCCGAGGGCCCGCGGCGGTCGTCCGGGGTCCAGTGAGCCGCCCGTCGCGGGCCCTCGGCCGGTCGTCCCCGGCCCCGACGCCCTTCACGCGGCCTCCGGCCGGTCGTGCCCGGGAGGGCGTCGCGCCTAAAGATTTGCCCGCGTTTGCCGACAACGCCGCTAGAGACCAACCGGGTGAGCGGGAGACTGCCATGGCGAAAAACGGCATGCGCGTCGGACTCGATTTGGAGCAGACCTCCATCGCCGGCGCGCAGATCAAGGGCAACAAGGCGGGACAGACCCTGAGCGCCGCCGCGGTTCGGGCGCTGCCCGAGGGTCTGGTCTACGAGGGTGAGGTCGTCGACGTCGAAGGCCTCGCCGCCGAGCTGAAGTCGTTCTGGAAGGAGGGGGGCTTCAGCGGCAAGAAGGTCTGCCTCGGCATCGCGAACCAGAAGATCGTGGTGCGCACGCTCGATCTTCCCCTCGTCGACGGCAAGGAGCTCGAGGCGGCGGTGCAGTTCCAGGCGCAGGAGGCCATCCCGATCCCCATCGACGAGGCCGTCCTCGACCATCAGGTGATCGCCACGGCGCCGGGCGAAGACGGCAACGGCGGCAGCCAGAAGGTGCTGCTCGTGGCCGCCCAGCGCGACATGGTGACGCAGTTCGTCGAGGCCGCCGGCAAGGCGGGGCTCTCGGTCGACGGCATCGACCTGCAGGCCTTCGCCCTCGCGCGGGCCATCGCGCCCCCGGTACCGTTCATCGACCAGGGGTCGCCCGAGCCCGCCGAGGCGAGCGCGCTCGTCAACATCGGCTCCGGCATCACCAACATCGTCGTCGTCTCGGGCGGCGCGCCCCGGTTCACGAGGGTCATCAACCTCGGGTACGAGGCGCTGGTCGCGGCGCTGGCCAACAACCGGGGTATCTCGCCGGCCGAGGCCGACGCGCTGCGCCTGAGCGTCGGGGTCAGCGGCGGCGCCCAGGTGCCGGTCGGCGACCTCGAGCAGGAGACCGTGGACGAGATCCACCAGGTCCTCGACGGTGCCGCCGAGGCGTTCGCCGACGAGATCCGGCGCTCCGTCGACTACTACCACTCGCAAGACAACCCGGGTCACGTCGGCCGTCTCCTGTTGAGCGGCGAAGGCTCACTGACCCGCAACATCTCCGAGTATCTCGCACAGTCGCTCCACATGGACGTGCAGCTGGGCGATCCTCTGCAGCACGTCAGTGGCAACACGTCAAAGATCGCGCAGACCGACCTCCAGGTGATCGCACCGCGACTGTCGATCGCCGTCGGACTCGCGCTCGAGGACGAGGAGTAGCCGTATGAAGCGCATCAACCTCCTCCCGAAAGAGGCGAAGGCCAAGGCCTCGCGCGAGCGCGGTCTCGCCTATGCCCTCGTGCTCCTCGTCGTGCTCGTCCTCGGCCTGGGCGCGGTCTACGTCCAGCAGTCGGCCGCGGTCAGCGACAGCGAGCAGCAGCTCGCCGACCTGCAGTCGCAGACCGCGGCTCTGCAGCAGCAGATCGCCGTCCTGCAGCCCTATCAGGAGCTGCAGACGCAACGCACGCAGATGACCGAGACCGCGGCACAGATCTACGACACGCGCGTCGAATGGTCCAACTTCCTGGAGCAGCTGAGCCTCGTCATCCCGGAGAACGTCAGTCTTACCTCGCTGAGTTGCGCGGTGCCCACCGCAATGCTGCCGGGGTCGACCACCGAGGCCGACGCCGGCGCGGACGCGACGGCCATCACCTTCGTCGGGCAGGCCTGGACGCACGACGACGTCGCCGAGTTCATGACCCGGCTCGGCCTGATCCCGCAGATCCAGAACATCCTTCTGACGAACTCGGCCGGCCCGGCCCAGCAGGGCGCCGAAGCAGGCGCCGCCCAGCCGGGCACCTTCACCGTGACCGCCGAGCTGCGGCCCTTCCTGACGGCGCCGCCCACCACCGTGCTGCAGGAGGTCGAGTGATGAAGGCCCGCGGACGCGAGATCTACATCATCGCCGGCGTCGTCGCCGTCGTGCTGATCGTCGCCTGGTACTTCCTGCTCTTCAATCCGACACGGCAGGAGCTGGCCCAGCTCGACGAGCAGATCGCCACGGCCACCACGACGCTGCAGACCACGCAGCAGCAGCTGGTCCGGCTCGAGGAGTACAAGAAGACGGCGCCGCAGGCGCGCGTCGAGGTCGTGCGGCTCGGCAAGCTGCTCCCCGACGGTGAGGGTCAGCCTTCGCTGATCGTCGAGCTGAACCGGACGGCCGAGCTCGCCGGGGTGACCATCGGCAGCATCTCGCGGGGCAGCCTGGAGAACGGCCAGCCCTTCGGCATCCAGACGCTCACCCTGAGCGTGACCGGGCGCTTCTTCGACGTCGTCGACTTCGTCTACCGTGTCGAGGACTACGTGGCGGTGCGCAACACGCAGGTCAAGGCGACGGGTCGTCTGCTGCAGATGACCTCGCTGCAGATGACCGCCAACGCGTCGACCGCCGCGGAGACGACCACGACCGACCCGATGCTGACCGTCAGCCTCGACGTCACAGGATACCTCTGGGGTGGCGGCAGCGCGCCGGCCGCCGACACCGTGGCGCAGACCGAGGGAGGTGCGCAATGACGCTCACACGCCGTTCCAAGGCGCTCGTCGCGATCGCGCTCGTCCTCGCCGTCGCCGCGGCCCTGGCGGTCGGTCTCGAGGTGCGCGGCGACGAGACGCAGGCTAGCACCGGTGATCAGGGTTACACGGTCACGACCGCGGCCAGCGACACGACCGCCGGCGGCACCGTCGACGACATCCTCGCCGCCGACCCGGCCAAGGAGCAGCCGGTCCTCGACAAGTTCGAGAGCAAGAACCCGTTCCGCCCGCTGTACGTCCAGAACACGAGCGGCACCGGCACGAGCACGTCGACCGACACCGGCGACGACGGCGCGACCGCGCAGGTCACGGGCGCCAAGATCAAGGTCAACGGCACGGCGATGACCGTCGACGTCGGCGACCAGGTACCGGCCGACGCTCCGGTCCTCACGGTCGGCGCCATCAACAGCAACGAGGTCGTCTTCAAGCTCATGGACGACGACGAGTTCGAGGACGGCAGCACGTCGGTGACCGTCGGCGTCGGCGAGTCGGTCGAGGTCACGAACCAGGACAACGGCAAGACGTACACGCTGGCCGTGGTCGCGATCCTGTTCGCCGACGGCAGCAGCTCCGACACGACGGCGAGCACGTCGGGCCACACGTTCGAGGCGCTCAGCATCAACACCGTCGACGGTGTGGCGACCGTGACCATCGAGGTCGACGGCACCGTCTACAGCGACAAGAAGGTCGGCGCCGTCGTCAGCACCGGCGCCGGTGACGTCAAGATCGTGGCCATCAACGAGGGCACGCAGTCGGCCGCCGTCCTGTGGGGCGACGCCAACATCCTGCTCTACGTGGGGTCGTCGGTCACCAAGTAGCGCGACCGAATGCGGAGTGAGTACACGGGCGGGGCGGCCGGGAGGCCGCCCCGCCCGTCGCACGTCACGGCACAGGTCGGCGCGCCACCCACTGCCGGGCCGGGAGGCCGCCCCGCCCGTCCTTTGCCACGCCGAGAGGCCGTTGTGTATCGTTGGGACATGGGACGACTGCGTTGGCTCACCGCCGGTGAATCGCACGGGCCGCAGCTGACGGCCATCCTCGAAGGATGTCCGGCCGGCCTCGAGCTCTCGCGCGCCGCGATCGACCATCAGCTCGCGCGGCGGCAGCGCGGCTACGGCCGCGGCCCGCGTCAGCTCATCGAGCAGGACCGCGTGCGGATCCTCGGCGGGGTGCGACACGGCCTCACGACCGGGGCGCCGATCGCCCTGGCGATCGCCAACCGTGACGCCGCCAACTGGGCCGACGTGATGAGCGTGGACGCGCCGGGCCTCGAGCCTCCGGAGCCCGGGGCCACAGCCCCCGCGTCAGAGGCGGAGGGCGGTTCGGCGGGGGGCGGTCCGTCGGAGGGCGCTCCGGCCGTCGCCGCCCGCGACGAGGAGCGCGCGGCGACGGTCGACATCCCGCGGCCCGGGCACGCCGACCTCGGCGGCGCGCTGCTCTACGAGCTCGACGACATCCGCGACGTGATCGAGCGCTCGAGCGCGCGCGAGACCGCCGCCCGCGTCGCCTGCGGCGCGGTGGCGCGCGCCCTCCTCGAGTCCGTCGGCTGCCGCGTCGGCAGCCACGTGGTCGCGATCGGGGGTGTGGAGGCCGAGGCGACCCTCGGGCTCACCGACGGCGAGCGCGTCGACGCCGACGACGTGCGCTGTCTCGACGCCGCCGCGGCCGACCGCATGCGAGAGGCGATCGACGCCGCCGCGGCCGACGGCGACACCCTCGGCGGCGTCTTCGAGGTCTGCGCGTTCGGGTACCCCTTCGGCGTCGGCAGCTACGTGCAGGGCGACCTGCGGCTCGGCGCGCGTCTCGCCGGGGCCGTCATGAGCATCAACGCCATCAAGGGCGTCGAGATCGGCGCCGGCTTTGCCGCCGCCGCCCGGCGCGGCTCCGAGGTGCAGGACCCGATCGTCTGGGACGAGGAGGCCGGGTACGGACGCGCCAGCAACCACGCCGGCGGTATCGACGGGGGCATCAGCACGGGCGAGACCATCGTCCTGCGGGCGGCGATGAAGCCGATCGCGACCCTTCGCGCGCCGCTGCCCACGGTGACCCTGGGGAGCCACGTGCGCGTCGAGTCGCGCTACGAGCGGTCCGACACCTGCGCCGTGCCCGCCGCGTCGCTCGTCGGCGAGGCCATGGTCGCGCTCACGCTCGCCGATGGCCTGCTCGAGCGCTTCGGCGGCGCGACCGTCGGCGACCTCGCCGCCGGCGTCGCCGCCTTCGGCGAGCGTCTGCGGCGGCGCTGAGGGCGGCGTGCCCGGCGGCGGTCAGAATGGCGCGACAGCCGGCGACCCGAAGGCCTCGTCCCTCGCCCTGGTGGGTTTCATGGGCGCCGGCAAGAGCGCCGTCGGGATGGGCGTCGCCCACCGGCGCTCCCTGCCGTTCGCCGACAGCGACGCCGTGATCGAGGAGCATATGGGACCGATCGCCGAGATCTTCGCCGTCCACGGCGAGGCGCACTTTCGCGCCGTCGAGCGCGAAGTCTGCACGGCGCTCCTCGAGCGGGCGCGCGCCGTGCCCATGGTCGTGAGCCTCGGGGGCGGCGCCGTGCTCAGCGAGGACGTGCGCGAGGCGCTGCGCGGCGTCGCGCACGTGGTCTGGCTCACCGCGCCGCCCGACGTGCTCTGGGAGCGCGTGGCGGCGGGGGGCGAGGCCGCCGTACGGCCGCTCGCCCGCGACCGCGCCGCCTTCGCGGCGCTGCTCGCCGAGCGAGAGCCGCTCTACCGCGAGGTCGCGACCGCGATCGTCGACAACGGCAGTGGGCGCGCGGTGGACGAGGTCGTCGACGAGCTCGTGGGGCTGACCGGGTCGCGCGCCGCCGCGCGCCGCGAGGGCGCGTGATGCGCCGCACACCGGTGGTCCGCGGTCGGGCGGTGGCCTGATGCCCCGCCTGCACGTGGCCGTGCCCTCGCGCGCCTACGACGTCGTCGTCGAGCGCGGCGCCCTCGACGGGCTCGGCGCCGAACTCGCGGCGCTGGGGACGCGGGGAAAGGTGGTCGTCTGCAGCGACGCGAACGTGGCGCCGCTCTACCTCGAGCGCCTGAGCGGGGGGTTGACCGAGGCCGGCTTCAACGCCTCGCACCTCGTGATCCCGGCCGGCGAGGCGCAGAAGACGCTGGCTCGCGTGGAGGAGGTCTACGGCGTGCTGTACGAGCGCGGCGTCGTGCGCGGGGACACGCTCGTCGCCCTCGGCGGGGGGGTAGTCGGTGACCTCTTCGGCTACGTCGCCGCGACCTACCTGCGCGGCCTGCGGCTGGTGCAGGCGCCGACGACCCTGCTCGCCCAGGTCGACGCCGCCGTCGGCGGCAAGACCGGCGTCGACTTCAGGGCGGGCAAGAACCACGTCGGCGCGTTCTACCAGCCGTGGCTCGTGGTCGCCGACCCCGACACCCTGCACACGCTGCCCGAGCGTGAGGTGCGGGGCGGTTCGGCGGAGGTCGCCAAGTACGGTCTGCTGGCCGGCGGCGGCCTGCTCGAAGAGATCGAGGCCGCCGCGGGCGTCGCCGGCGCCCCCGGCGCCGCCGCAGGTGCGAGCGGCACGTCGCCGGAGGGCACGAGCCGCACATCGCCGGAGGGCACGAGCGGCACGTCGCCTGCAGGCGCGCACGCTGCGTCGCAGGCACCCGGCGGGTTGGCCGCCGACCGTGTGAGCGAGGCGCTCGTCGCCGGCTGCCTGGCCGAGAAGATCGCCGTGGTCGAGACCGACGAGCGCGAGGAGACGGGCCGCCGCGCCGTCCTCAACCTCGGGCACACGATCGGC
>DATHSP010000352.1:0-2172 GCA_035464075.1 Thermoleophilia bacterium
CCGCCTTCGCCCGCTCCCGCGCCCGCCGCCGCGCCAGCATCCCGATGATCAGGCTGCGGTTCTCGCGCTCCATCGGCCGGAACATCGGGAAGGTCGCGGCGACGCTCATCGTCTCGGGGTCGCCGGCGTGGATGCCGGCGACGATGGGCTCGGCGATGCGCGCCAGCGCCTCCTCGCCGAGCCGCCGGCGCACGAAGCGCGCCAGGCTCTCGTCCTCGTCCTCGCCGCCGCGGGGCAGCAGCAGGTCCATCCCCATGCGCAGTTTGCCCGGCCAGCTGATGAGGCCGCTGAGCGCGAACGGCACGATGCGCGTCGGCACCATGAGGATGATGCCTTCAGGCAGTTCGTGCAGGCGGCCGCGGGCGTAGACGAAGCTGCGGCGCACGTCCTCGTTCGAGTCCAGCAGGCGGTCGCCGATGCCGAGGCGGCGCGCCATCTGGATCGGCCACGGCTTCTCGATGATCGCCGAGTCGGGTCCGCCCTCGACGACGAAGCCGTCGCGGCGCACGGTGTGGACCTTGCCGCCCAAGCGCGGTTCGGCCTCGTAGAGCACCCAGTCGATGAAGGGATCCGCGGCGCGCGCGTCCTCGAGGGCGCGCGCCGCCCCGAGCCCCGTCATGCCGCCGCCGACGACGACGATCCGGGCGCGGCGGCCCTCCGTCATCCGTCAACCACCGTGCGAGTGCGGCCCGCCGTGGCCGTGCGCCGGCGGCCGGTGCGCGAGGTGCTCGATGACGACGTCGGCGAGCGCCTCGATGAAGTGCGGTGAGTCGTTCGGCGCCAGCGAGCGCCGGTACTCCATCCCCAGGCCCTCGGCGAACTCCCGCAGCTCGATGTCGAGGTCGTACTGCGTCTCGATGTTGTCGCTGACGAACCCGACCGGCACGACGAGGAGCTTGCGCCAACCGTCGGCGGCGAGCATCCTCACCGCGTCCTCCGCCTCGGGCTCGAGCCACTCGCCACCGCGTCGTCCCTTGCTCTGGAAGGCGAAGCGCCAGTCGCCGGGCGTGGTGAGGGCGACGAGCTGGGCGATGGTCTGCTGCAGCTGGTCGACGTAGGGATCGCCCTCGAGGACGTTCTCGAGCGGCACGTTGTGCGCGGTGAAGAGCACGGCCCACTCGTCGGCGTCGCACCCGTCGAGCGCTTCGGCGATGCGCCTGCTGATGGCCTTGACGAAGCCGATGCCGGCGAACCAGCCCTGGAGGATGGGGACGTGGGCAGCGCCGGCGGCGTCGAGCGCCTCCCGGTACTTGTCGAAGGTGAGGCGCGAGCCGAAGGGCGAGAGCGGCAGGGCGACGACCTCGTGGCCGTCGAGCTTGGCGAGGCAGTCGGCGACGCTCGGCTCGGCGTAGAGGAAGCCGTGGCGCACGCGCAGCGGGAAGGCGAGCTCCTGCACGAGCCGCGCCTGCAGGGCGCGCGCCTGGCGGGCCGTCATCTCGGGCAGCGGCGAGCCGCCGCCGATGGTCTCGTAGCGGCCCTCGACGAACTTCAACGTCTCGGGGGTGGGCTCGCGCCCGGTCAGGCGCTGGAGGAAGTCGGGGATGCGCTCGAGGTCGGTGGGCCCGCCGAAGGCGAGCAGGGCGACGTCGACGAGGCTGTCGGTCATGCGTCCTCCTCGGCGGCCGCGGCCGCCCTCGGATCGTCGGGGCTGGCCGGCGCGGCGCCGGGCTCGGCTGCGCCGCCCCGCGCCGACAGCCGGTGCACGGCGTCGACGAGGAAGCCGACGTTGTCGGGTGACGCTTCGGGCAGCATGCCGTGCCCGAGATTGAAGATGTGGCCCGGCCTGCCGCCCGCCCGCCGCAGCACGTCGGCGACGCGCTCCTCGTTGGCCTCGGTCGGGCCGAGCAGCGTCGCCGGGTCGAGGTTGCCCTGCACGGCCGCGTCGCCGAGCTGGGCCCAGGCGGCGTCGAGGTCGACGCGCCAGTCGACGCCGTACACGTCGGCCCCGGCCTGCGCCACGAGCGGCAGCATGCCGGCGGCGCCGTTGGCGAAGTAGATGACGGGGGCGCCGTGCCCGCGCACGCTGTCGACGACGTAGCGCACGTGCGGCAGCACGGCGCGCTCGTAGTCGAAGGGCGAGAGCCAGCCGGCCCAGGAGTCGAAGAGCTGCACCGCCTGGGCCCCGGCCTCGATCTGCGCCAGCAGGTAGCCGGTCACGACCTCGGAGAGCAG
>DATHSP010000353.1:0-4944 GCA_035464075.1 Thermoleophilia bacterium
GTAGCGCGCGACCGCGGTCGCGCGCGCCGAGGACCTTCCGCCCCAAGCGGGAGGCCTGCCCCCGCGACCCGGGCCGCCCCTACCCGGCCCGGGTCGCCCCCCTTTCCGGGCACTACTTGACCACGAGCGCGACCGCCGGACTCCGGCCGGCCACGAGTGAATCGGTCGCCGGCACGCGCAGCCGCGCGGCGCTCACGCCGGCGACGGCGGTCCACGACACCTTGAAGTTGCCGCCGCCGTCGAGCGGCACCTTCCTGGTGTCGCTCCACACGCCGTCGCGCTTCGTCTGCAGCCACGCCGTGACGCCGGAGAGCGCCGGGGCGACGGTGCCCGTGAAGGCGACGGTCTGACCGGCCTTCGCGGTCGTGGGCGTCGCCTGCAGCGTGACGGCCGGCCGCACGGCGACCACCGTCTTGGGGCTGCGCAGGGCGGCCCGCGACACGTAGTACGTGGTGGTCCGGCCCGGCTTCAGCGTCACGCTGTACGCGGAGTACGCCGCCGTCAGCGTGTCGTTCAGGCGCTGCGTCCGGCGCGTGGTCGGGAGGGTGCGGGTGCGCCAGACGCCGTCACGCAGGATGTTGACCGTCAGCGTCGCGCCGTCGGGGAGGGCCGGGTACAGACGGCCCTTCAGGGTGACGGTCTCACCGTAGGCGAGGGTCGTGCCGTCGGCCTTGGCGGGCGAGATCGAGAGGCTGCGGAGCGTGACCCAGGTGTCGCGCAGGTCGAGCTTGAAGCGCAGCTGGGAGCCGGAGATCCAGGAGACGCCCTCGCTGCCGATCACCGCCGCCCTGACGACGCGCGGCGACACGCCGCGCTTCACCACGTAGACGGATCGCAACTGCCCCTTCACGCCGGGCGGGTTGGAGCTGCTGTAGGGCCCGAGCAGGTCGGCGATGGCCGCCGCCGAGCGCCGCTGCGGGTTCTCGGGCCAGCGGTGCAGGGGCGAGGCGTCGTCGTACTCGTCCACGACGCCCGTGAGGTACGGCACCGGGTTCGTCTGCCACACGTTCTGGATGCTCTCCGTGTGGCCTCCCGAAGTCGAGAAGTAGAAGGCGTGGATGGGCGTGCCGCCGTAGGTGGGCACGACCCCGGCGGTCTTGAGCACGGCGCGGTCGCTGCGCGGGTCCTCGGCCTCGACCCCGGCGTAGACCTGGGAGCGCGTGTCGCAGTACAGGTCGAACACGCGCTTGGGGTCGTACGCCCGGGCGGCGTAGGCGCGCGCGGCGCAGGCCTGGGCCTGCACGGCCGCGGCCGGCCAGGCCGCCGGCATCTCGCGCGGCACGACGCCGCGCAGGTAGCTCTCCAGGGGTACCCGGTTGAGCAGCATCAGGGCGCCGTCGTAACGCAGGACGCGGAGCACGCCGCGGTAGCGCCCGGTCGTCCCGAGGTCGGTAGCGGTGAGGGTCTTCAGCAGCCCCTTTTCAGCGACGAAGCTGACCGGTGAGGTGAAGTAGGCGACCTTGCCCGCCGCCGAGACCTTGAAGCGCGTGCCGGTCCAGGTGGTCGTCGCCGTCGCCCCGGCGGGGATGTCGAAGCGCAGGCCCGTCATCTGCGCGCGGTAGGGGTAGGCGCAGGTGACCTTGACGGCGCTGAGTCCGCCGCGCAGGCGCACGCGCAGGGTGAGGTCGTCGACGTCGCCGAGGGAGATGCCGGTGTAGTAGTGGGTGAGGATCTGGCGGTAGGTCCAGCCGTGCGAGGCGTAGCCGTAGGCGCCCCACTGGCTCATGCCGATACCGTGTCCCCAGCCGCGACCGCTGACGGTGAAGCTGGTCGCCGTGCTCGCTTGCGCCGGGGCGGCGACGGCCGCGATCAAGGCCGACACGGTGAGCAGCACCAGGACGGGCGCGAAGCGTCGCGCCCGTCGCAGCCTGCTGCGGCGGGATCCCGTGTCGCTCCGGGGACGGTCGTCGGAGGGGACGTCGGTCACGGTGAGGATGGGTATGGGGGACCTCGCTCGCGGGTCGGTCTGTGGCGCGGCCGGTCCGCCTGGGCGGGGGGCCGGCGCGCGGGGGGTTCTCCTTCTCCTATCGGCCGCGCTTCCCTTCTCCTGAGCCCGCCGTTGCGGCGGTGGGGCCGCCCTCAAGGTTCTGTTTCGGCGGCCGATAGCCACAGCAGCATGACGCGTCTCCGGCACAGCCTCCGCCTCCTCCTCGCGACTGCGCTCGGCGCGGCGGCGCTCGTCGTCGCGTACGCGGCGCCGGCGAGCGCCCAGACGTACGACGACGTGCCGGCCGACCACTGGGCGCGCGCAGCGATCGACTGGGTGACGGACCAGGGACCCGTCGACGATCGCGTGCTCGACGACTACGACGTCCTCTTCAGACCCGGCCGCCTCATCACGCGGCGGCAGCTGGCACGGGCTCTCGTCGTCGCCAGCGGCCACCAGGACGACGTGGTCACCGCCCCGGTCTTCCTCGCCGACGTCGTGCCCGACCTCGACCCGTACTACTGGGACATCCAGATCGCCATCAAGCTCGGCGTGATGTCACCCACGCTCGGCCTCTTCAACCCGCTCGGCACGGTGCCGGCGGCGAAGGCCGAGCGTGCCGTGATCCGGACGCTGCAGGTGATGCACCCGGAGACGGACTGGACGCTGCTGTCCACGCTGAGGCCGTCGGTGTGGCGCCCGAACCCGGACTGGAGCACGCAGGCGCCCGCGCTCCTGCCCTGGATCGTCGCCTCCCGGCACCTCCTGCTGCGCTTCAACCACCCCTACCCCGACGGCGAGGTGCGCGAGCGCTCGCCGGGCGAGGCGGTCTCACGCGCCGAGATCGCCTACATGCTGTGGAAGGGCCTGCCGGTGGCGAGCTGGCGCTTGGCCGGGCTCGAGAGCTATGAGGCGATCACCTTCCCCCTGCTGAGCTACCGCCAGCGGCAGGTGACGAAGTTCGCCCTCAAGTACATCGGCTACCCCTACGTGTACGGGGGCGAGTGGCCGACGGCGGACTCGCCGTACGGCTACCAGGCCCACGGCGGCTTCGACTGCTCGGGGTTCGTGTGGTGGGTACTGAAGGTGCGCTTCGGCTACCCCATCTACGAGCGCACGGCCTCGGGCATGGCGCGCGCCGCTGCGCCGCGCATCACGCGGACCGGCCTGAAGTGCGGCGACATCATCTTCTTCGGCTACGCCGGCACGGCCTCGAGCGTGACCCAGATCTACCACGCCGGGATCTACCTGGGTCGCGGCTGGTTCATCCACTCGACCGGGTCGTCGGCCGGCGTGATGCTCGCCTCGCTGAACGCGTCGGCCTACTGGCGCGACCACTTCGCCTGGGGCCGGCGGGTGCTCAAGCCGGCCGAGCTCGTCGTTCTCTGAGCCGCCGGGCCCGCGCCGCCCGCCGGTGCCGCCCCGCCCGGGCTCCGTGGCCCTCGGCGATCTGCCGCAGCGCCCGCCCTCCGTGACCCTCGGCGATCCGCCGCGGCGCCCGGCGGTCGTCAGCCCAGGCGGCCGTACTGTCGCCGGTAGTACTCGAGCCACTCCCCGGACTTGAGCCGGCGCCACCAGGCTTCGTGCTCCAGGTACCAGGCGACCGTGCGCGCGAGACCGTCGTCGAAGCTCGTGGCCGGCGCCCAGCCCAGCCCGCGCAGCTTGGCGCAGTCGACCGAGTAACGCCGGTCGTGCCCGGGGCGGTCGGCGACGAAGCGGATCAGCCCGGGGTCGGCGCCGACCAGCTCGAGGATGCGCCGCGTGAGCGTGAGATTGTCGACCTCGTGACCCCCGCCGATGTTGTAGACCTGCCCCGTCTCGCCGGCGCGAAGCGCGAGGTCGACGGCCGCGCAGTTGTCCTCGACGTAGAGCCAATCGCGCACGTTACGGCCGTCGCCGTAGACCGGCAGCGGCGCACCGTCGACGGCGTTGGTGATGAAGAGCGGGACGATCTTCTCGGGGTACTGGTTGGGGCCGTAGTTGTTCGAGCTGCGGGTGATCAGCGCCGGGGTGTCGTAGGTGGTGACGTAGGAGAGCACGAGGAGGTCGGCGGCCGCCTTGCTCGCCGAGTACGGGCTGGACGGACCCAGTGGGGACTGCTCGGTGAACGACCCGTCCTCGATGGAGCCGTAGACCTCGTCGGTCGAGACCTGCAGGTAGCGGGTCACGCCGAGCGAGCGCACCGCCTCGAGCAGCGTGTGGGTGCCGAGCACGTCGGTGCGGATGAAGTCCTGCGGGCCGCTGATCGAGCGGTCGACGTGGGTCTCGGCGGCGAAGTTGACGACGGCGTCGACGCCGTGGAGCGTGGCGGCCACGACCTCGGGGTCGCAGATATCGCCCTTGACGAAGGCATAGCGCGGGTCGCCGGCGACGTCCTCCAGGTTCTCGAGGTTGCCGGCGTAGGTCAGCTTGTCGAGGACCACGACCTCGTCCTCGGGGTGCTCGCGCAGCACGAAGCGCACGTAGTTGGAGCCGATGAAGCCGGCGCCGCCGGTGACGACGATGCGCACCGCGGGACCTCCTTACTCTTGGGGGCCGAGTCGCTCGAGCGCGGCGGCGACCCCGTCGACCCAGTGTGGCAGGCGGGGGACGGGGCGCTCGCTGGCGAGGGCCGAGAAGGCAGGCCGGGGGGCCGGCCGGCCCAGCTCGGCCGTCGTGATCGGCACGACCTCCACCTCGAGGCCGGCGAGGGCGACGATCTCGCGGGCGAGCTCGAGCCAGGAGCAGTAGCCGCTGCCCGCCATGTGGTAGATACCGGGGCCGACACCGAGGCGCAGGGCCTCGTCGACCGCCGCCGCGAGGTGGCCGGCGAAGGTCGGCGAGCCGACCTGGTCGTCGACGACGCGCAGCGGCTCGCCAGCGTCCGCCGACTCGCCGACGCGACCCGGCCCGCGGCGGCCGCGGCCGTCGCCGGGCGGAGCGGTCCCGCGCCCGAGGCCGCCGCCGGCCCGCTCCGTCGCGGCGGCGAGGATCGTCTTCACGAAGGTGCGGCCGGTGGCCGAGAAGAGCCAGCTCGT
>DATHSP010000354.1:0-1711 GCA_035464075.1 Thermoleophilia bacterium
GAAGCCATCGTCGAGGGCCTGCAGCGCATCGTGGGGCCGGACGCCGTCGTCACCGACGAGCGCGTCCTCGTCGAGAGCAGCGTGGACAACTTCCGCAAGCTGCAGAACATCTTCGACGTGCACACCATGCCGGTCCCGGCCGCCGTGGTGCTGCCGGCCGACACCGGCCAGGTCGCCGCGGTCCTTCGGTGGGCGGACGAGAACGGCGTCAACGTCATACCGCGCACCGGCGGCACGGCGACCGAGGGCGGCCTCGAGAGCGTCGTGCCGGACTCGGTCATCATCGACGGCTCGGCGATGAACCGCATCCTCGACGTCGACGCCTACAACATGCAGGCGACCGCGCAGTGCGGCGTGCCGCTGCAGGCGCTCGAGGACCGCGCCCGCGAGCACGGCCTCACGACCGGGCACTCGCCGCAGTCCAAGCCGGTGGCCCACCTCGGCGGGCTCGTCGCCACGCGCAGCATCGGGCAGTTCTCGACCCTGTACGGCGGCATCGAGGACATGGTCGTCGGGCTCGAGGCCGTCTTCCCCGGCGGCCAGGTGACGCGCATCAAGAACGTCCCGCGGCGCGCCGCCGGGCCCGACATCCGCCACGTCGTCATCGGCAACGAGGGCGCCCTGTGCTTCATCACCGAGGTGACGGTGAAGCTCTTCCCCTACTTCCCCGAGAACAACGTCTTCCTGGGCTGGACGCTGAAGAGCATGAGGACCGGCTTCGAGGTGCTCCGCGAGGTCATGGTCAACGGCTACAAGCCGTCGGTGGCGCGGGTCTACGACCCGGGCGACGCCGGCCTGCACTTCTCCCACTTCGCCGCGCCCGACGACTGCGTGCTGCTCTTCATGGCCGAGGGCGCCGCGGGCATCGCCAAGGCGACCGCCGACGGCATCCAGGCCATCGTCGACCGCCATCCCGAGTGCATCCAGGTCGACAGCGCCTACATCGAGACCTGGTTCAACGACCTCTGCTGGGGCCCGGACAAGATCGTCGCCGAGGACGAGCGCATCCGCCAGACGCGCAACGTGAACCGCACCACCGAGATCGCCGCCGATTGGAGCTCGATCAACGAGATCTACGAGGCCGCCCGCGACCGGATCGTCGCCGAGATCCCCGACATCACGATGATGGGCGGTCACTCCTCGCACAGCTACATCAACGGCACGAACATGTACTTCAACTACTTCTTCAACGTGGTCGGCGTGGGGCCCGAGGAGGAGACGGACAAGTACTACCTGCCGATCATCACGATCATCTGCGAAGAGGTCCTGAAGCGCGGGGGGTCCATCGTCCACCACCACGGCATGGGCAAGGCCCGGGCGCCGTGGGTGAAGGACGAGTACGGCTCTTCCTACTTCATCCTCGAGGGGCTGAAGAAGCAGTTCGACCCCAACGGCGTGATGAACGTCGGCACGATCTTCCCACTCGAGCGCTGACGGATCCGCTCGAGGGCTGCGGCAGCCGCGCGGGGGCCGAGGCGACCGCGCGCGCAGACCTCGCCGGGGACGCGTGGCGGTCGGCGGGTCCCGAGGCGTCGCCGACCGTGTGAGGGCGTGAGAGACTTCAGGGGATGAAAGCCATGCGCATCCTGGTCTGCTTCAAGGTCACCCCGGACTACGAGTCCCTGCGTGACGCCGACTGGGTCGCGGGGCCCGGCGACGCCGTCCGCTCGCGCTACGTCCGCCGCGTCCTGAACTGCTTCGACGAGAGCGC
>DATHSP010000355.1:0-3568 GCA_035464075.1 Thermoleophilia bacterium
GAAGGCGGCGAGGCGGGCGCCGGTGGCGCCCCGGCCGCCCACCGCCGCACCGGCCGGCGGGTCGACGGCCTCGAGGCCGTCGAGGGCGCCGGCGAGGTCGTCGTCGCCGAGCTCGCCGTACTTCGTCCGCCGTTGCAGCCAGCGGCCGCCGGCGAGCAGCGTGCGGCCGTAGCGCGCCAGCACGTCGGGCCGCGGCTCGACGAAGAAGAGGTGGAAGTCGCCGGGGTCCTCGCGCAGGTCGGCGAGCCGCCAGCCCTCGGGCCCGGCGTAGCGCTCGCGGACCGGCAGGCGGAAGTCGTCGAGCCGCGCCGCGACCTCGGCGGCGGCGAGCTCGGCGCCGTCGGCGCCGTACACGCCGCAGCCGCCGAGGTGCTCGAGCATCGCGCGCAGCGTCTCGGCGCGGTCGTGGCCCAGGGTGTTCACGACGAGGCAGCAGCGCCCGCGGACGGGGGCCGGGGCGAAGCCCGCCCAGGCGAGGCCGCCGCCGCGGTTGTTGCCGCCGTTCGAGGAGAGCCGCGCCGCCTCCCAGATGGCGGCGACGTCGACCGGCTCGCTCACGGTCAGCGAGCCGACACGGCAGGAGTCGTGCTCGGCCGCGGCCGGCGCCGGAGCGGGCGGCCCAGAGGCGCCGCCGCTCGTTACGGCAACGGCCGCGGCCGGCGGAGGCACGAGGTCGTCCTCGGCCGCCGGCCACTGCGGCATCTCGAGCAGGTCGGTGCGCCCGCGCACCTTGCGGATGTCGTCCAGCAGCGCATCCTCGTCGGCCACGGAGCCGTCCTCGGCCAGCGCCCCGCTCTCGCGGTTGAGGGCGTCGACGAGCACGGCCAGCTTCACCATGTTGAGCACCGTCCAGTTGCGGAAGCGACGGCGCATGAGCTCGCGGTCGTTCTGCACCATCAGCTCGGGCTTGGTCGTGATGCCGCCCCGCGGGCAGTCGAGGTGGCAGTTGCCGCACTGGTTGCAGCCGAAGGCGACGGCCTTGCCGATGCTGCCTTCGAGCAGGCCGTCGGCGCCGGCGATCAGCACCTTCAGCATGTCGAGCTCGCCGCGCAGCCCGCCGGAGGCGAAGAGCCGCGTCCCGCCCTTGGCGCCGAACGGCGCGCCGTTGCCGTCCCGCAGCGGCTTCAGCTCGCCGCTGCAGTCGAGGTCGACCTTCTCGCCGAGCAGCGCGTGGTGCGTGTGCAGCATCGTCCTGAAGGCGTCCGGCCACCCCACGTGCGACGAGTCGGCGTGGTAGTTGCCCGAGCCCCCCATCCCGGCGTCGACGAGCAGGTAGTCGACGACGAAGTTGCTCCACATGCCGGCGGCGACGTAGCGCGTGTAGTTGGAGCCCGTGATCTTGATGCCGCAGTGGTTGTGGTAGAGGAGCCACAGCCAGACCTCGGCCGGCATGTCCTCGATCGAGTAGATGTCGTGCTTGGGGTCGGGGCTCAACGCGTCGGTGCCGACGGGGATGTTGCGCGCCTTGCTCACCGTCGGGGTGACCTTGGCGCCGGAGAGGCGGCCGCCCTTGCCGGGCTTGGCGCCCTGGTTGATCTTGATCTCGACGTCGCACACGCGGCGCAGGTCACGGCCGGTGACGCCGAAGTGGCCGGAGGCGACCTGGAGGCTCTCCCAGCGCATGTCGTCATCGCGCGCCAGCTTGATGGGGCCGCCCTCGCCGGAGGACGTCATGCTGAGGCCGACGTTGCCCTCGACGCGGGCGGTGAGGAAGTCCTCGCTGGCGGCGCCGAGCGAGGTCGAGGCGTGGCAGACGGGACCGTGCCAGATCGGCTCGCGGATGCCCACACCCGACAGGACGAGACCGCCGCGCGGGTCGCGGCGCAGGGTGACGGCGCCGTCGGCGGAGGCGCGCACGACGCAGGCCCCGTGCGCGCCGTGACCGACGGCCTGCAGCTCTACGAGGCGCTCGCCGCCGCCCGGCCCGGAGGCGCGGAGCCAGAGTGGCGCGGCCGAGTCGGCGGCTCCGCTCCCGTCGGCCGCTGCAGCGGCGCCGGAGGCGGCGGCGGGAGCGGCGGAGCCGGTCCGTTCCGCCGCCGCGGAGCCGTTGAGGTCGGCCGCCGCCAGCACCGCCGCCAGCGGGTGGTCGTCGCCGACGCGCTGCTCGAACCCGCCGCGCTCGTCGGCGTCGAAGCGCAGCAGGGGCCGTGCGTCGGGCGCCGCGTGGATCGACACCGTCGCCGCCGGCGCCGCGGCGCCCGGCCGCTCGAAGCCGCGCGGCACGGCGAGTGAGACGTAGTCGAGCAGCGAGGCGTCGCGGCGCAGACGGGCCAGCGACCAGGCGACGCTCGCGCGCGAGACGCGCAGGCCGATGCGGTCGAGGCCGTAGCGCCCGGGGTCGCCCTCGAGGACGAAGTCGTCCTCCCGCGGCAGCTCGCCGGCGGCCATCCTGTAGATGATGTCGAGGAAGTCGGCGTTGAGGGCGGCGTTGGAGTTGCTCAGGTGTACGCCGGCCGTGCGCTGGGCCAGTACCTGGGCGGCGCGCACCAGCGGCAGGTCGGCCGACCGCTCGCGCAGCAGGCTCGAGACGGCGAAGCGCGCGCGCACGTCCGGCGGTACGGGCTCGGCCTCGACACGGGCGGCGTTGACGCGCGCGTTCTCGGCCCCGAACTCGCCGGTCGCCAGGGCGTCGACCTCGCGCACCCAGTCCTCGGTCACGGTGATCGCCATCGTGTTGCCCGACGTCTTCTTCACGTCGTCGATGCCCATGCAGCTGAGGAAGTCGAGGATGCTGTGCTGCCAGCAGGTCAGGGTGCAGCGCGCCATCTCGCGAAGGTCGGTCGGGGGGACGGCGCGCACGGCGGCGGCGAAGGCGTCGCGAGCGGACGAGAGCGCGTCCACGGAGGCGGTCCCGGCGGCGGCGAAGGCGTCGACCGCCTCGGGGACGAGCGCGATCGCCGCGGCGTGCGTCATCGCGCCGCCGTTGGCACCGAGCAGGACCGACTCGTAGACCGTGGCCGCCGAAGCCTGGGTGTCGTCGTCGCCGCCGGCCGCGAGCAGCTGGACGCGGGCGCGAAGCAGGCGGTCCTTGAGGAAGCGGTCGACGGCCGGCGTGAGACGGTAGGACTTGAGAGCGCCGGCGTGGTAGTGGACGAGGGCGACGCCGTCGTGTCGCGCCGCCTCCTCGAGGCGCGCCCAGAAGGCGTCGCCGTCGTGGCGCACGAAGACCGAGAGCAGGCAGTCGGGGTTCGCGGCGCGCACGGTGGCGGCGAGGGCGGCGAGCCGTCCCGGCCCGCCGCCCGCGCCGCCGCGTCCGCCGTCGCCGCCGCCCTCGCCATCGCCGCCCTCCCCTCCCCACGGGTCGAGCTCGACGATCCGCGCCGCCGCGACGAGCTCGCGGAGCCCGTCGCCGCCGAGCGCGGCCGCGTCCGCCGGCGCGAGGCGCACCATCAGCCCCGGGGCGTAGGGCAGCAGTTCAGCGGCGTGCAGGCGTGCCCGCGGCGCCTCGACGACCACCAGGGTGCGCGTCTTCAGGTCGTGCGCCTCGTCGGCGTCGGCCGACGCCTGCAGATAGGCGAGCTCGAGCGCGACGCCCTCGTGCAGGGGCCGCGGGCCGACGACGATCGGC
>DATHSP010000356.1:0-1529 GCA_035464075.1 Thermoleophilia bacterium
GACGCGCGGGGGCCCGGGCCGGCGTGCCGGCCCGGGCCCCCGCGTCACGCAGGACGCGCGCCCCTCGAGCTACTTGAGCTCGACGGTGGCGCCGGCCTCCTCGAGCTGCTTCTTGGCGTCCTCGGCCTCGTCCTTGGTGACGCCTTCCTTGATCGTCTTGGGCGCACCCTCGACCACGTCCTTGGCCTCTTTGAGGCCGAGACCGGTCAGCGCACGGACGACCTTGATGACCTGGATCTTCTGGTCGCCGAAGGCGGTGAGGACCACGTCGAACGCGGTCTTCTCCTCGACCTCGGCCTCAGCCGGAGCCGCGCCGGCGGGAGCGGCCGCCACGGCCATCGGAGCCGCCGCGCTCACGCCGAACTCCTCTTCGAGGGCCTTCACGAGCTCGGAGAGCTCGATCACGCTCATGCCTTTGAT
Source organism: Thermoleophilia bacterium (assembly GCA_035464075.1). Lineage (GTDB taxonomy): Bacteria > Actinomycetota > Thermoleophilia > UBA2241 > UBA2241 > UBA2241. The sequence goes on from DATHSP010000356.1 coordinate 421, forward strand.
GGCCTCGATGAGCTCGTCTTTCGTCAGGGTCTTGCCTGCCATCGTCACTTCACCTCGCCGTTCTGGCTTGTCGTCGTTAGGGTCGGGGGCGCCGGGGCTCAAGCCTCGCCGGCCGCCGCCTTCTGCTCGGCTACCTGGTTCAGCGCCCGCACGAAGCCGCCGATCGTGCCCTGCAGCACCGTGACGAGACCCGTCATGGGCGCCGCCAGGGTGCCGACCACCTGGGCGACCAGGGTGTCGCGCGGCGGCAGGCTGGCGAGCGCGCGCAGCTGCCCGGCGTCGAGCAGCGCGCCGGCCATGAGGCCGCCGCGCACCTCGAGCTGCGGGTGCGTGCGGGCATAGTCGGCGATCGCCTTCGCCGCCGCCACCGGGTCGTCGCCGCAGAAGGTCACGGCGGTGGGGCCGGCGAGCAGGTCCTTCAGGGTCTCGCGCCCGGCGCGCTCGGCGGCGAGGGTCCCCAGGGTGTTCTTGACGATCTTGAAGCGCGCCCCGCTCTGCCGGAGCGTGCCGCGCAGCTCCGAGAGCTGGGCCACCGTGAGGCCGCGGTAGTCGCTCACGAACACCGTGTCGGTGCCCTCGAGCAGCTCCGCCACCTCGGCGATGACAGCCTCTTTCTCTCTTCTCAGCATCTCGACCTCGCTGTCCGAAAAGAAAGCCCACTCCCGGGGACGGGAGCGGGCACGGCGGCGGGTGCGGCACGCTCATCGCCTCGGGTGGCGGGCCCTGCGGCCCATTAAGCTCCCCGGAGGGAGCGCCGACCTTCATCGGCCACGGCGCCGGTGGCGCCGCGAGGGCGGAGTATAGAACGCCGGGGGCGGCGGCGGCAACCCTTCGGGCCGCCGCCGCCGCCCCCGGCGCCTGCGGGTGCGGCTCGTCGCGCGGCGCGGGTCGAGCCGCGGTGCGGCTCAGTCCTCGGCCAGGTCGCGCGTGCGCGCCGGGTCGAGGGCGATGCTCGGCCCCATCGTCGTGGCGATGTGGATGCTCTTGAGGTACTTGCCCTTGGCCGCCGCCGGCTTGGCGCGCACGATCTCGTCGAGCACGGCACCGTAGTTCTCGAGGAGCTGCGCCTCGGCGAACGACTTGCGCCCGATGGAGAGGTGGATGATGCC
>DATHSP010000357.1:0-18336 GCA_035464075.1 Thermoleophilia bacterium
CAAGGCCGCCGCCGAGCTCGCCGCCGGCGCCGCTCTCGGCTTCGGCCTCTTCGCCCTCATCGTCGCGGTCCTCGCGGCGGCGGGCGCCTACGAGGTCCTCGGCACGCAGAGCTGGACCGTCCTCCAGTGGTCGGCCGCGGCGGCCGCGGTGTCGGTGCGCGAGGAGATCGTCTTCCGCGGCGTCGTCCTGCGCATCTCCGAGGAGCGTCTGGGCACGTGGCTGGCCCTCCTGCTGTCCTCGCTCTGGTTCGGCCTCGTCCACATGGACAACCCCAACGCCGGCCTCTGGGAGGGCCTCGCGATCGCCGTCTTCGCCGGCCCGCTGCTCGGGGCGTGCTACCTGGTCACGCGGCGGCTCTGGCTGGCGATCGGTGTGCACGCGCTGTGGAACCTCGCCGAGGGCGGCATCTTCGGGACCACCGTCTCCGGCTACGAGGTGCCCGGCATCCTGGTCTCGCGGATGTCCGGGCCGGAGTGGCTGACCGGCGGGGCGTTCGGCCCCGAGACCTCGTGGGTGACGCTGGGGGTGACGCTGACGGCCTCGGCGGTGCTCCTCTGGACGGCGTCGCGGCGCGGCTACCTGCGCCCGCCGCGCCTGCGCCGCTGCCTCGCGACCGACGAGCCATGGTCCGGGGAGCGCGAACGGGCACGGGGGGCTTGAGCGGTCGGCGGCCGGTCGCGACAACGTCCACCCCATACGTACTCCCCGGCAGTCGACGCCTTGGCGTTGCGTGGTGTATACTCCCGCGGCCATTGAAGCAGAAGCCGCGAGCTTCTCACCCTGCGCCCACGTAGGTCGACAGGGTCCCGGTACATCATCTCCGACTAGAGAAGGGAGATTGAGAGGGCTCGCTGCGGCGACCCTCTTTTTTGTATGGGCAGACCTTTTTCGCCGAGAGACAGATTCAGGCGCGACAACGAGCCGCGCACCCGCATCAACGACGCGATCCGCGTCCGCGAAGTGCGGCTGATCGATGAGAACGGTCAGCAGTTGGGCATCAAGCCCATCCGCTTCGCGCAGGACTACGCCAACGAGCGCGGTCTCGACCTGGTCGAGGTCGCGCCGCAGGCCGAGCCGCCCGTGTGCAGGGTCATGAACTTCAGCAAGTACCGCTACGAGCAGGAGCTCAAGGCCAAGGCGGCGCGCAAGCACCAGAGCCAGATCGTGATCAAGGAGATCAAGTTCCGGCCCAAGGTCGGCGTGCACGACTACGAGACCAAGAAGGGCCACGTGCTGCGCTTCCTCAAGGCCCGGGACAAGGTCAAGGTGACGATCATGTTCCGCGGCCGCGAGATGGTGCATCCCGAGCGCGGTGAGGCGCTGCTCATGCGGCTCTTCGAGGACATCAAGGAGTACGCCGTCATCGAGTCGCCGCCCAACCTCGACGGGCGCAACATGATCATGATGCTGGCGCCCACCAAGGAGATGCCGGTCAAGGACGCGCCGGCGGAGGGTGCGCCGGCGACCGAGTCGGCAGCCGAGGCCGCGCCGGCCGAGGCGCCGGTCGCGGAGAAGCCGGCGAAGGCGCCGGCCGCGAAGAAGCCGCCGAAGGCGGCGGCCGAGGATCAGCCGCCGAAGGCCGCGCCGGCCGAGGAAGAGCCGGCGAAGGCGCCGGCCGCCAAGGCCGCGCCGGCCGCCAAGAAGGCCGCCAAGGCACCGGCCGCCGACGCGGCGGCCGCGGAGACAACCGCGAAGTAACACGAGGGGAGGTGCTGGATGCCGAAGATGAAGACCCACAGCGCGACGAAGAAGCGCTTCCGTCTCACCGGGAGCGGCAAGCTCACGCGTCGCCACGCGTTCACGAGTCACCTCCTGGAGAAGAAGACCGCCAAACGCAAGCGGCACGCCCGCGCACAGGACGTGGTCGCCGCGGGCGACCGTCGCAACATCAAGCGGCTGCTCGGGCTTCGCTGAAGGGCAGGCGGCCGGCCGGTCCCGACTTCGACCGGCGGGCTGAGCGTCAAGGAGAAACGACATGTCTCGAATCAAGCGCAGCACCGGCGCGCGCAAGAAGCGCCGCAAGGTGCTCGAGCAGGCCAAGGGGTACCGCGCCGGCAAGCACGCGAGCTACAAGCGCGCCAAGGAGCAGGTGCAGCGCAGCGGGCAGTACGCCTACCGCGACCGGCGCGTGCGCAAGCGCGAGTTCCGCCGGCTGTGGATCGTGCGCATCAACGCGGGCGCCCGCGAGCACGGCCTCTCGTACAGCCAGTTCATGCACGGGCTCCAGCTCGCCAACGTCGAGCTCGACCGCAAGATGCTCGCCGAGCTGGCCGTGAACGACCCGGTCTTCTTCGCCTCGCTGGCGCAGCAGGCCCGTGCGGCCCTCGACGCCGCCTGACCCGGGAGGGCGGTCGCTTGGGGTTTTCGCCGAGCCGATAAGCAGCGCGCAGAACGCCCTCGTCAAGAGGGCGTCCTCGCTGCGCGTGCGCAAGTTCCGCGAGCGTGAGCGCGCCTTCCTCGTCGAGGGGGCGGACCTCGTCACGGCCGGGATGGCGGCCGGGCTGCGGCCGCAGCTCGTCTTCGTGCGGCGCGGCAGCGCCGCCCACGAGGCGGCGACCGCCGACGGCCGCCTGGCCGACGTCGCGGTCTACGTCGTGACCGATCGCGTCGCCGCCAAGATCTCGACCCTCGAGGCGCCGCCCGACGTGCTCGCCGTCTTCCCGCTGCCGGCCGCGCCGCCGCTCTACGAGCTGACGGGCCCGGGCGGCGGCGCGGCCTCGACGCCGGGCGCCGAAGCCGCCCGTGGCACCGGGGCTGCCGGCGCGGCGGCCGGCGCCCTCGTCGTCTACGCCGACCGGGTCGCCGACCCGGGCAACATGGGCACCCTGGTGCGCGCGGCGGCCGCCTTCGGCGCCGCCGCCCTCGCCGCCTCGCCCGGCTCGGTCGACCTCTACGCACCCAAGGTCGTGCGCGCCGGCATGGGCGCCGCCTTCGCCTTGCCGCTGTACCCCGAGATCGCCCTCGACGAGCTCGTCGCCCGCACCGGCATCGCCGACGTGTACGGGCTTGTCGCCCACGACGGCGCCGACCTCGCCACGGCCGAGCTGAAGCGCCCGGCCGTGCTCTGCGTCGGCGCCGAGCGGGCGGGGCTCTCGCCCGAGAGCCTCGACGCCGTCACGCAGCGGGTGACGATCGGCCTGGCGCCCGAGGCCGCCGGCACGGTCGAGAGCCTCAATGCCGGCGTCGCCGGCGCCGTCGCCCTCTACGAGTTCTCACGGAAAGGATGACCATGGACGACGAGCAGCTGCAGATCCTCAAGGAGCGCGCCCCGGCGCTGGCTGCTCTGTACACGACGGGGCGCTCCGCGATCCTCGAGGCGCGCGACATGATGACGCTCGAGAAGGTCCGCGTCGCGATCCTCGGCCGCAAGAGCCCGCTCACCGAGATGCTGCGCTCGATCTCGACGGCGGCTCCCGAGGACCGGCCCCTGCTCGGCAAGGGCGGCAACATGGTCCGCCGCGTCCTCGAGTCGCTGGTCGAAGAGCGCGAGGCAGAGCTCAAAAGGGCCGCCCTCAGCGCCTCGCTCGAGCACGAGCGCCTCGACGTGACCCTCCCCGGGGTCCCCTTCCCGGCCGGTCACGAGCACCTGATCAGCCAGACGATGCGCGAGGTCGAGGACATCTTCACCGGCCTCGGCTACCGCATCGCCGAGGGTCCTGAGGTCGAGCTCGACTACTACAACTTCACGGCGCTCAACACGCCGCCCAGCCACCCGGCGCGCTCCGCCCACGACACCTTCTGGGTGCAGGAGCAGCGCGAGACCATGCCCGAGGCCGTGGTCGACGCCGACCGCGGCGTCCTCCTGCGCACCCACACCTCCCCCGTGCAGGTCCGGGTCATGGAGCAGCAGCGTCCCCCGGTCTACGTGCTCTGCCTGGGCAAGGTCTACCGCCGCGACTCCGACGCGACCCACACGCCGATGTTCCACCAGGTCGAGGGGCTGGTCGTCGACGAGGGCATCACGCTCGCCGACCTCAAGGGCACCGTCCACTACTTCACCGAGGAGTTCTTCGGCGGCGACCGGGCGATCCGCGTGCGGCCGCACTTCTTCCCCTTCACCGAGCCGAGCATCGAGGTCGACGTGAACTGCGAGCTCTGCGCCGGCAAGGGCTGCCGCTCGTGCAAGCACTCCGGCTGGCTCGAGATCATGGGCGCCGGCATGGTCGACCCCAACCTCTACGGGTTCGTCGACTACGACCCCGAGGCGGTCAGCGGCTTCGCCTTCGGCATGGGGGTCGAGCGCATGGCGATGCTCAAGCACGGCATCCCCGACCTGCGCCTGTTCTACGACAACGACGTCCGCTTCCTGCGGCAGTTCTGAGAGGAGACGGACGATGAGACTTCCGTTCAGCTGGCTCAAGGAGTACGTGGCCTGGGAGGGCACGCCCGAGGAGCTCGCCGAGCTGCTCACGATGTCGGGCACCGAGGTCGAGGGCATCGACTGGGTCGGCGCGCCGCGCGACCCCGAGAACCTAGGCCGCTTCGTCGTCGGCAGGGTCGTCACCCGTGACCGGCACCCCAACGCCGACAAGCTCAGCCTCTGCACCGTCGACGTCGGCGAGCGCAGCGGCGGCGTGCGGCAGATCGTCTGCGGCGCCGACAACTTCGCCGCCGGCGACGTCGTCGCCGTCTCGCTCAGCGGCGCCGTCCTCGAGAACGGCCTCAAGCTGAAGAAGGCGAACCTGCGCGGCGTCGAGAGCGACGGCATGATGATGAGCGAGCAGGAGCTGGGCTACGAGGAGAAGAGCCCCGGCATCGTCGTGCTGCCCCCCGACTGGGAGGTCGGCGCGCCGCTGCAGAGCTACCTGCCGGTGAGCGAGGCCGTGCTCGAGCTCGAGCTGACCTCGAACCGCCCCGACTGCTTCAGCGTCTACGGCATCGCCCGCGAGGTCGCGGCGGCGTCCGGGGCGCGGCTGGCGTCGCCGCCCACCGCCACTCCGGCGGTACTGGGCGGCCCCCCCGCCGAGGAGGCCATCGCCGTCGAGGTCGCCGACCCCGACCTCTGCCCGCGGTACGGCGCCCGCGTGATCCGCGGCATGACGGCGGGCGAGTCGCCCGCCTGGCTCAAGGCGCGCCTCACCCACGCCGGCATGCGCCCGATCAACAACATCGTCGACGTGACCAACTACGTGATGCTGGGCTGGGGCCAGCCGCTGCACGCCTTCGACGCGGCCAAGATCCGGGGAGGCACGCTGATCGCCCGGCGCGCCAGGGACGGCGAGAAGATCGTCACCCTCGATGAGGTCGAGCGCACGCTCGACGGCGAGATGCTCGTGATCGCCGACGTCGAGCGGCCGCTCGTCATCGCCGGCGTCTTCGGCGCCGTCGACGCCGAGGTCGACGAGCACACGACCGACGTCGTCCTCGAGGCGGCCAACTTCAGCGGCCCCAGCATCCTGCGCACCGAGCTGCACACCGGCATCCGCAGCGAGGCGAGCAACCGCTTCGAGAAGGGGCTGGACGCGAATCTGGTGCCCGGTGGGCTCGACTTCGCGTCGCGGCTCTTCGCCGAGCTCTGCGGCGGCGCCGTGGCGCCGGGCATGGTCGACGTGTGGACCGGCGCGGCGGAGCCGCGCCGCCTGACGTACCGTCCCGCCGCCTGCGACGGCCTGCTCGGCTACGCCGTGCCGGCTACGGAGCAGGCGGCGGTCCTGCGGCGGCTCGAATGCGCGGTCGAAGAGGGAGCCGGCGCATCCGGCGACGGTACATCCGGCAGCGGCCTGCCCGCGGCGGAGAGTGCCGGCGGCGACGCCGAGCGGGTCGCCGGCGAAGGCTCCGCTCACGAGGCGGCCGAGTGGACCGTCACTCCGCCGACGTTCCGCCCCGACCTCGAGCGTGAGGTCGACCTCATCGAGGAGGTCGGGCGCATCGCCGGCTACGACCGTTCGCCCGAGACCCTGCCGCGTCATCGCGTGGCCGGGGGGCTGACGAAGCCGCAGCAGGTCAGGCGCGCCGTGCGGCGCGCCCTCGCCGGCTGCGGCCTCGACGAGGCCATCACCTACACCTTCGTCGGCCCCGATGCGCTGACCGCGCTGGGCCTGCCCGAGGGCGACGTGCGCCTCGAGCCCGTCCGCCTCGCCAACCCCATGAGCGTCGAGCAGTCGGTCATGCGCACGTCGATGCTGCCCGGGCTCCTCGCCGCGGTACGCGACAATCTCGACCGTCTCAACGGCCCGCCCAACCTCTTCGAGCTCGGCCGGGTCTACCTCTGGGACGACGCGGTGAGCGAGGCGCCGGCCCACGCCGCCGAGCCCGGCGCCGTGCTGCCGCACGAGCGCGAGGAGGTCGGCATCGTGCTCGCCGGGCCGCTGCACAACGAGCACTGGACGGGCGGCGCCCGGCGGGCGGACTTCTACACGCTGAAGGGCGCCGTCGAGACGCTGCTCGGCGCCCTGCGCCTGAGCGGCGGCTACGCGCCGCTCGGTGAGTCCGCCACAGTGCATCCCTACCTGCATCCCGGAAAGGCGGCCGCCGTGAGCGTGGCCGGCGCCGGGGGCAGCGGCGACCGGGGCGGAGGTGGTCGCGAGCCTGGCGGTCCCGGGGCGACCGGCGCCCGCGGGCGCGGCGAGCCGGGCGCCGGTCTTCAGGCCGGCACGCCCGTCGGCGTCCTCGGCCTGCTGCGCCCCGACATCGCCTCGGCCTTCGGTCTCGAAGACCTCGAGGTCCACGTGGCCGTGCTCGAGCTCGAGCGCCTCGACGAGGTGGCGATGCGGGGTGCGGGCTTCGATGACCTCGGCACGTACCCGCCCGCCGAGCAGGACCTCGCGGTCGTCGTCGCCCGCGACGTGGCCGCGGCCGACGTCGTCGCCGTCGCCACCCGCGCCGGTGGCAAGCTCACCCGCAGCGTGCGCGTCTTCGATGTGTACGAGGGTGACCAGATCCCGGTCGACAAGCGCTCGCTCGCCCTGCGTGTCGTCATGCGTTCGTCCGAGCGCACGCTCGGCGAGAAGGACATCGCCGGTGTGCGTTCCAAGATCCTCAAGGCGCTCGAGCGCGAGTTCGCGGCGACGCTGCGGTAGGAGTCTCCGCCCGCGCGGCGTGCAGCGGGGGGGCTAGGGGGACGAGCAGGGCGGGAGAGCGGTGCTCCCCGCCCCGTCATGCATTTCATGCACGGCAGCGCGATCCGGGTTGCATTTCTTGCGCCGCGCCGCTACAGTGCCCCGACGATGCACGGCACGGGCCACATCGAGTTCGTCTCCGCCGCCGGCGCTCCCCGCGCCGGTCGCCCGCTGCCGCTCTCCGGTCGCCGCACACGACGTGTGCGACCGTGCGTCGCCGGCGTCTTCGCCTGAGCCAGGCTCCCGCCCCTGCGGCGGACCCCAGCTCCCGACGCCGGCGGCACCTCGCACAGTCCGCGTCCCTGCCGACGTGTACCCGGAGACCGACATGCATCAGACCGCCAGCAGCACCGCAGAGACTCTCACCGCCGCCGACGCCCTCCACGACGCCGCCGACGCCGCGCTTGCGACCGACGTCGACACGACCGAGGGCGCCGGCTTCGCCTTAGAGGCCGCCGCCTCCGCGGTGGAGGCGGCGGCCTCGACGTCCACCGGCGGCCGCGGACAGGCGGCGGCGGCGACCGCAACGGGCGTAGCCGTGAAGGCCGCCGTCGTCGGCGGCAGCGGCTACACCGGCGCCCTGCTCGCCGAGCTGCTCCTGCGTCACCCCCACGCCGAGCTGGCGGCGATCAGCTCCGAGGCGCTCGCCGGCACGCCGGTGCGCGCCCACGCGCCGCGGCTGCGCACGGGCCTCTCGTTTTGCAGCGTGGCCGAACTCGGCGCCGCCGACGTGGCCTTCGTCTGCACGCCGCACGGCGAGGCGGCGCCGGTGGTCAAGCGCCTGCTCGACGACGGCGTGCGCGTGATCGACCTCAGCGCCGACTTCCGCCTCGACGCGGCGACCTACGCCGAGTGGTACGGGGAGCACCCGTTCCCCGAGCTCACGCCGGCGGTCTATGGGTTGACCGAGCTGCACCGGGACGAGGTGGCCGGTGCGGACCTCGTCGCGAACCCCGGGTGCTACCCCACGGCGACCCTGCTCGGGCTGACGCCGCTCAAGGCGCTCGGCCTCGTCGACGTCGTCGTCGACGCCAAGTCCGGGGTGAGCGGCGCCGGCAAGGCGCCCAAGGCGAGCACCCACTTCTGCAGCGTCGACTCCGACCTCGTCGCCTACGGCGTCGGCACGCACCGGCACCAGCCCGAGATCGCCGCCGGGCTGGCGGGAGAGGCGGCGGCCGCGAGCGCCTTCGGCGCCGGCCCGGCCGCCACCGGCCCCTCGCTCACCTTCGTCCCTCACCTGGTGCCGCTGCAGCGCGGCATCACGGCGACGATGTACGCGCGACTCGGGACCTTCCCGCTGCCCGACGCGGCGGCGCTCACCGCCCTCTACCGCGAGTTCTACGCCGGTGAGCCCTTCGTCGAGGTCTGCGACTCGCCGCCGCAGCTCAAGGATGTCACGGGGACCAACGCCTGCCGCATCCACGTCACCGTCGACGCATCGTCGGGCCGTGTCATCGTCATCAGCGCCATCGACAACCTCATGAAGGGCGCCTCCGGACAGGCCGTCCAGAACATGAACGTGATGCTGGGGCTGCCCGAGAGCGAGGGGCTGCTCTGATGCTGCCGGTGACGCGTTTCGTCGAGCTGCCCGACTTCGCCCGTCAGGCGCAGCGCAGCGTGACCTGCCCCGAGGGCTTCGCCGCCGCGGGAGTGGCGACCGGCGTCAAGAAGCGGGGCAAGCTCGATCTGGGGCTGCTGGTCTCCGAACGGCCGTGCGTCTCGGCGGCGACCTTCACGGGCAACGCCGCCGCCGCCGCGCCCGTCCGTCTGACCCGGGAGTCCGCCGACTGCGCCCACCTGCGGGCGGCTGTTGTCAACGCAGGCAACGCCAACGCCTTCACGGGCAAGGACGGACTGGCGGACGCGGCGCGGATGCGGCTCCTGACCGCCCAGGCGCTGCGCCTGCCGGTCGAGCAGGTCGCCGTCGCCTCGACCGGCGTCATCGGGGTGCCGCTCGAGATGGACAAGGTCGAGCATGGCATCGCCGAGGCGGCGGCCGCGCTCAAGCCGGGCGGCGGCGAGCACTTCAGCCAGGCGATCAGGACCACCGACGTCACGCCCAAGCGCGGCGCCCTCGAGCTCGCGCTCGAGGGCGGCACGGTGCGCCTGGGCGCGGCGGCCAAGGGCTGCGGCATGATCTCGCCGCGCATGGCGACCATGCTCGCCTTCGTGACCTGCGACGCCGAGGTACCGGCTGGAGCTTGGGGGGAGCTGTTGCGCGGCGCGGTCGCGAAGAGCTTCAACCGCATCACCGTGGACGGCCAGGAGTCGACCAACGACATGGTCCTCGGGATGGCGAACGGGGCATCGGGGGTCAGCCTCGGCGACGCCGGTCTCGCCGGTCTCGCCGAGGCGCTCGACGCCCTCCTGCTCGCGCTGGCGGTGGCCATGGTCGCCGACGGCGAGGGGGCGACCAAGGCGGTGCGGCTCCATGTGGACGGCGCACGCGACGCCGGCGAGGCCGAGCGCGTCGCGCGCGCCGTCGGCACCTCGCCGCTCGTGAAGACCGCCTTCTACGGCCGCGACGCCAACTGGGGCCGCATCGTGCAGGCCGTGGGCCAGGCGATGCGCGAGAACGGGGCGGCCGCCGGTCCGCCCGGCGCCGGCTCCGCCGGCGCCGCCCCGGCGGCCGCCTCCCACACCGGCACGGCGGCCGCGGGGTCTGCCGCCGCCGTCCCCGCCGAGATCCTCTACGAGGACCTCGCCGTCGTGCGCGGCGGCGAGCCCGTCCCCTTGAGCGAAGGCGCCCAGGAACACCTCGCCGACATCATGGCCCAGCACGAGATCGACGTGCGCGTCGTGCTCGACGGCGGCCCGGCGGCCACGACGCTCTACTTCAGCGACCTGACCCACGAGTACGTGACCCTGAACGCGGAGTACACGACGTGAGCCGCGTCCGGCCGCTCCATCGCTCTCAAGAACCGGCGCGCCGCACCTGCGGCGGGCGCGCCGCCCCGACCCGGGAGGCCTCATGACGGTACGCCAGCAGAAGACGGTCCAGACCCTGCTCGAGGCGATGCCGTACATCCGCCGCTTCTGGGGCACGACGGTGGTCCTCAAGTACGGCGGCGCGGCGATGACCTCGCCGCGCCTGCAGGAGGAGTTCGCCGAGGACCTGGTCCTCCTGCGCCTCGTCGGCATGAAGCCGGTGGTGGTCCACGGCGGCGGCCCCGACATCACGCGCTACATGAAGCGGCTGGGCCTCGAGGTGAGCTTCGTCGACGGTCACCGCGTGACCGACGCGGCGACGATGGAGATCGCCCGGATGGTCCTCGTCGGCAAGGTCAACAAGGACATCGTCGGGCTCATCAACCGGCACGGCGGGACGGCCGTGGGCCTCTCGGGCGAGGACGGCCGTCTGCTGCGCGCACGTCCGAAGCAGCACCTCGACGCCGCCGGCAACGAGGTCGACCTCGGCTACGTCGGCGAGGTCGTCGAGGTCGACACCGACGTCCTGCGGCTGCTCTCCCAGGGCGCCGTCCCGGTCGTGGCCAGCGTGGGGAGCGGGGAGGACGGTCAGGTCTACAACATCAACGCCGACACGGTCGCCGGCGAGCTCGCCGCGGCGCTCGGCGCCGAGAAGCTCGTCTTCCTCACCGACGTCGAGGGTCTCTACGAGAACCAGGACACCGAGGAGACGCCGGTGTCGGAGTGCGACCTGCGCCACCTCGGCACGTTGCAGGCCGCCGGTCGCATCAGCGGCGGGATGCTGCCGAAGGTGGCCGCCGCGCGTCGCGCCCTCGAGGCCGGCGTCGCCAGCGCCCACATCATCGACGGCCGCGTCGAGCACGCCGTCCTGCTCGAGATCCTGACCGACGCCGGCTGCGGGACCAAGGTCACCCGTTGACCGGGGTGATGACGCCGGCGGGCCTAGGCGCTTGCATATTGTCTGAGGGGGTGATGTATTCTATGCACTCTCTGTGCGCCGCCGGGGCGGCGACGGCCGGCGTGTACGCGCCGGTGAGGCCGAAGGAGGAGCCGGTGGCTCGCACCACGAAGCGCGTGCCGATGAGCAAGGCTGAGCGTCAGCGCCTCATCCAGACCGTCGTGCAGCAGCGCGACATCGCGACCCAGCGCGAGCTCGTGCACTCGCTGAGCGCCCTCGGCTGCGACGTCACGCAAGCGACGGTGTCACGCGACATCCGCGAGCTCGACCTGCAGAAGGTGCGCACGCACCTGGGGCGCGCCAAGTACGTGCTCTCCTCGCGCGAGCGCCCGAAGGACCCCGAGCAGGCCGCACGCCACGTGCTGCACGACTTCGCCCGCTCCGTGCTGGTCGCGCAGCACACCGTCGTGGTGCGCTGCGAGATCGGCACCGCCTCGACGGTGGCGCGCCAGATCGACAACCTCAACCACACCGACGTCATCGGGACGCTGGCCGGCGACGACACCCTCGTCGTCATCGTCGCCGACACCGAGACCGCGCACGAGATGAAGCGCTACCTCGATCGTCTCCGAGAGGCCTAGCGCGCAGGCACCACTCCGCGCGCACGCCATCCCAGGTCTGACGGCCGGCGGGCCGGCTTCGCCCGCGCCGGCCGCGACCGTCCTCCACGTCTTCCGCGCCGGCGCGCCGGCGAGAAAGGACCGACCACCATGGACAACGGTACCGCCGTCCTGGCCTACTCAGGCGGCCTCGACACCTCGGCCCTCATCCCCTGGCTGAAGGAGAAGTACGGCTACGACGTCGTCGCCTGCCTGGTCGACGCCGGCCGCGTCAAGGACATCCCCGGCATCATCGCCCGCGCCAAGGCCGCCGGAGCCGTCGAGGCCCTGGCCATCGACGCCAAGGAGGAGTTCGCCGAGCACTACTGCCTGCCGGCCCTCATGGCCAACGCGCTCTACGAGGACAAGTACCCGCTCGTCTCCTCACTCTCGCGGCCGCTGATCGCCAAGAAGCTCGTGCAGACGGCCCACGCCTTCGGCGCGACGGCCGTCGCCCACGGCTGCACCGGCAAGGGCAACGACCAGGTGCGCATCGACGTCGGCGTGCGCAGCCAGGACCCGTCGCTCACGATCATCGCCCCCGCGCGCGCCGCCGACTGGCCGAGCCGCGAGGAGCTCCTCGACTACGTGGCCGCGCACGGCATCCCCGTCGCGCTGACCAAGAAGAGCCCGTACTCGATAGACGAGAACCTCTGGGGGCGCAGCAACGAGTGCGGCGTGCTCGAGGACCCGTGGGTGGCGCCGCCGGACGACGCCTTCCAGTTCGTGATCGACCCCAAGGACGCGCCCGACGAGGCGCAGCACGTGATCGTCTCGTTCGAGAAGGGCAAGCCGGTGGCGCTCGACGGCGAGGCCATGGGCCTGGTCGAGCTCATCGAGGCGATCGACGCGATCGGCAACGCGCACGGCTTCGGCCGCGTCGACATGATCGAGAACCGCCTCGTCGGCATCAAGAGCCGCGAGGTCTACGAGGTCGCCGGCTCGCTCGCCCTCATCACCGCGCACCGCGAGCTCGAGGACCTCGTGCTCACCCGCGACCTCCTGCACTTCAAGCGCACCATCGAGAGCAAGCTCGCCGACATGGTCTACGAGGGCCAGTGGTTCGACCCGCTGACCGAGGCCTGCAAGGCGTTTCTCTTCCAAAGCCAGGAGCGGGTCACCGGCGACGTGCGGCTCAAGTTCTTCAAGGGCACCTGTGCGGCCGACGGCCGGCGCAGCGACTACTCGCTCTACAGCTACAAGCTCGCCACCTACACGACCGAGGACGAGTTCTCGCACGAGGCGGCGGCGGGGTTCATCCAGCTCTGGGGCCTGCCTATCGAGATCTGGGCGCGGATCGGCAAGGAGCACGGGATGATGCGCGAGCTCTCCGACGAGGGCGAGCTGGCGCTCGAGGCCTGAGAGACGGGGGAAGGGGACGGGATGGAGAGCCATGTGACCCGGCCGGCGGGGGCGGCGGCGTGAGCGTCGCGCGCTCGGGCCGCTTCGCCGGCGAGCGCGACCCCGCGTTCGTCGCCCTCAACTCGTCGCTGGCCCTCGACTGGCGCCTGTGGCGCGAGGACATCGAGGGCAGCGTCGCGCACGCGCACGCGCTTGAGCAGGCCGGCGTGCTGAGCGCGGCGGAGCGGCGAGCCGTCGAAGAGGGGCTCGTCGCCGTCGGCCGCGAGATCGAGGCCGGCGCGTTCGCGCCGCGCGACGAGGACGAGGACGTGCACATGGCGATCGAGCGCCGGCTCACCGAGCTGACGGGCGACGCCGGCGCCAAGCTGCACACCGGGCGCAGCCGCAACGACCAGGTCGTGACCGACGTGCGCCTGCATCTGCGGCGCGTCGTCGAGGGGCAGGACGATGCGCTGGGCGCGCTGCAAAGCGTGCTCCTCGCGCGGGCGGTAGAGCACGTCGAGACGCTGCTGCCCGCCTACACGCACCTCCAGCGCGCCCAGGTCACCTCGCTCGCGCAGCACCTGCTCGCCTACGTCTGGATGCTCGACCGCGACCGCGGCCGCCTGGCGGCCGCGCGGGACGCCTGCGGCGAGCTTCCGCTCGGCGCCGGGGCCGCGGTCGGGCTCAACTACGAGCTCGACCGCGAGGCCGTCGCCGCCGAGCTCGGTTTCGACCGCGTCGCCGAGAACTCGATCGACGCGGTCGCGTCGCGAGACTTCGTCCTCGATTACCTGGCGGCGGCCGCCCAGCTTGGTTCGCACCTGAGCCGGCTCGGCGCCGAGCTCGTCCTCTGGTCGAGCGCCGAGTTCGGCTTCGTGCGCCTGCCGGACGCCTTCTCCGGCGGGTCGAGCATCATGCCGCAGAAGCGCAACCCCGACGCCGCCGAGCTGATGCGGGCGGCCGCGCCGCGGCTCGCCGCCGATCTCGGCGGTCTGCTCGGCGTGCTGCACGGCCTGCCGCTCGCCTACAACACCGACCTGCGCGAGGACAAGCGCTACCTCTTCGACGCCGTCGACTGCGTCGACGCGCTGCTGCCGGTCGTCGAGGGCCTGCTCGAGGGCGTCGAGTTCGATGCGGCGCGGATGGCCGCCGCCTGCGACGCGGCCCTGGCGGCGACCGACGTCGCCGACTACCTCGTCGGGCGCGGCGTCCCGTTCCGCGAGGCGCACCACCTGACGGGGGCGCTCGTGCGGCGGGCCCTCGACGCCGGTGTCGAGCTGGGCGACGTAGCGCTCGACGACCTGCGCGCGCTGTCACCGGCCTTCGACGAGGGCTACTACGAGCTGCACGACCCGGCCGCCGCCGTGGCGCGCAAACGCTCGCGCGGCGGCTCGGCCCCCGAGCGCGTGCGCGAGCAGCTCGAGCTGGCGCGCGCCGCGGTCGCGGCGCGCGCCTGACGCCGCCCGCCCCGGCCCCGCCGTGCGGGCGCGCGCCTTCACGTCTTCTTGATGCCGGCGCGCCCCGAATTCACGTTGCCTTGCGAGGCCGCGGCGTACGCTCCAACCGTTGTCATGACCCCGCTCACGGAGCGCACGGTGGAGCATCTCGTGGTGAACATCGCAGTCGTGGTCGCGTTCTTCCTCGTGGTCAGAGCCGGGATGCACTTGGTCGACCGCTTCTGAGCGGGCGCGGGCTGCCTCGTCCGCCCGCCTGCTCGCCCGCCCGGGGTGCGTTCCCGGTCAACCCTTCGTCGGCGCGGCGTCGCGACCGCCGGCCGACTCCCCTCCGGCGCCTCGCTCGTCCGCGAGCGGCTCCGCGAACCTGAAGCCGACCCCGGGCTCGGTGATCACGTAACGCTGCCGCCCGGGGCGGCGTTCGATCTTGCGCCGCAGGTTGCTCACGTGCGCGCGCAGCGTCTGCCGGTCCTCGTTCCACTCCGGGCCCCACACCGACTCGAGGATCGTCTTGTGCGTGACCACGCAGCCGGCGTTGCGCGCGAGCAGGGCGAGGATGTCGAACTCGGTGGGTGTGAGGGCCACGGCCTCCCCGGCCAGCGTCACCGAGCGACGGGCGATGTCGACGGTCAGGTCGCCGGTCGTCAGCACGGGCGGCGGGGCGTAGCGGTCCGCCGCCCGCCGCAGCAGGGCCCTGATGCGAGCCAGCAGCTCGCCGGCGGAGAACGGCTTGGTCAGGTAGTCGTCCGCGCCCTCGTCGAGGGCGCGGATCTTGTCCTCCTCCTCGGCACGCACCGAGAGCACGAGGATCGGCGCCGCGAGCCAGGTGCGCAGCTCGCGGCAGACCTCGATGCCGCTCATGTCCGGCAGCATGAGGTCGAGGATGACGAGATCGGGCGGGTGATCGATGGCGGCGACGAGTGCGGCCTCGCCGGCGGCGGCCTCGTCGACGGTGTAGTGACGCGTGCGCAGGATCGAGCGCAAGGCGCGGCGGATCTGCTCCTCATCGTCGACCACGAGCACTCGCGTCGGTCGCTCCGGGATGGCGTTCATGTCTCGCCCTCCTGCATCGTGGTCGCGGGTGCCGGCTCGCCCGGCAGCGAGATCACGAACCGGGCGCCGCCGGAGGCGGCGCTCTCGAGGCTGATGGAGCCTCCGTGGGCCGCGACGATCTCGCGGGCGATGGCGAGCCCGAGGCCCGTGCCCGACGGTACCTTCGCACGGGCCTCCCGCCCCCTGTAGAACTTCTCGAACACGGCTTCGCGCTCCTCCCGAGGCACCCCCGTGCCGTCGTCCTCCACCCAGACGCTCACGGCGTCGTCCTTCGCCTCGGCGCCGACCCTCACCTCGCCGTCCGGCGCGTACACGAGGGCGTTCTCCATCAGCCCCTGGAGGACCCGCGTCCACTGCTCGAAGTCGATGAGCAGCGGCGCGAGGTCGGGCGCCACGACCAGGCGGACGCGGTGCCGCTCTCCGGGCGGCAGGCGGTCGAGCGCGACGTCGAAGATCTCCGCGAGGTCGTACCAGTCGGGGCGCGGCTGCCAGGTGCGCGCCTCGAGGCGCGAGAGGTCGAGCAGCGAGGTGACGCCGTTGTTCAGCCGCGTGATGTCGCTCACGATCGCCTCGAGCTCGGCCCGCGTCGCGCGCTCGTCCCAGGTCGTGTCGCTCTCGAGCAGGTTGCTGACGGTGGCCGTCAGCGCCGCCAGCGGCGTCTTGAGCTCGTGCGAGACCGACGAGAGAAGCGACGACTTGAGCTCGTCGGCCTCGCGCTCGGCCTCGGTGCGCGCGAGCTCGGCCCTCAGGGCACGCTCGCGCGCCTGCCGTTCCCTGTAGCGACCCGTCTGCACGCCCATCACGACGCCGGCCACGAGAAAGGCGAAGAGCGAGAGGAGGTCCTTGTCGTCGTGGATGCGCAGCGTGTAGTAGGGCGGGAGCAGGAAGAAGTTCCAGGCGAAGAAAGCGAGGGCGGCGGCGAGCACCGCGGGACCGACGCCGCTCAGCCCGGCGACGAGGACGACGACGAGCAGGTAGAGGATCGCCCACTGCCCCTTGGCGAAGAAGTCGCGCCCGGGGAGGAAGAGGAGGGTCGAGAGGGCGACGGCGCCCACGGCGACCAGGTAGCCGTGTCGTGACAGTCTGTCGACGATGGCGTGCAGCATCGGCGCCCTCCGCTCCGGCCTCACACTCTACGCTCGGCGGCTCGGCTACACTAGCGGGCATGTCCGTGCAGCCCGCCGCGCCTCTCCCGCCGGCCTTCTACGACCGTCCGGTCCTCGAGGTCGCCCGCGACCTCGTCGGCTGCACCTTCCTGCACGACGGGGTCGGCGGGCGCATCGTCGAGACCGAGGCGTACCGCGAGGACGACCCGAGCAGCCACTCCTTCCGCGGCCGCACGGCCCGCAACGCGGTCATGTTCGGGCCGCCGGGCCACCTCTACGTCTACTTCACCTACGGCATGCACTTCTGTGCCAACCTCGTCTGTCAGCGGGAGGGCGAGGGGGCCGCGGTGCTGCTGCGGGCGCTCGAGCCCGAGCACGGGCTCGAGCGCATGGTCGAGCGCCGCGGCCCGGTCGCCTGTCGCGGCGACGGGCGCGCCGACCCGCGCCTGCTCTGCGGCGGCCCCGCCCGCCTGACGCAGGCGCTCGCCCTCGGCCGCGCCGAGAACGGGCTCCCGGCGTACTGTGCGCCGCTGGTCGTGCTGCCCCGTGGAGCGGCCGCCCCCGCCGGCCCGCCGGACCTGCGCGTCGTCACTGACCCGTCCGTCGTCACCACCCCGCGCATCGTCACCACCCCGCGCATCGGCGTTGGCGACGACCCCAAGCCCTGGCGCTTCGTCGACGCCGGCAGTCACTTCCTCTCGCGGCCCCTCCGTGCCGCCCGAGGTGTCCCCACTATCCAAATGGGAGAGAATGGCGCCGATGACGGCACACCGTGCGGCCGCGGCCGCGCGTGACGAAAGGAAGCAGGCGTGAAGCTACGCGAGATCTACGAGACCGCCGTGCGCATGGGCATCGAGGTCGATCCCCGGGGCAAGGAGGGCGTCGACGACTTCCTCGAGCGCACCCGGCGCCGGCACGACCAGCTGCCCGACCACCTCAAGGCGCTGGCCGACCCCGAAGAGCTGAAGAACCCCTTCAACGACACGCGCATCTACTGGGGCGATCCGGAGACCGAGGTCACATCGATCCTCGGCGGCATCGACATGAACCCGGGCGAGATCGTCCTCGCCGACCGCCTGCGTGAGAAGGGCGTGCCGGTCGATGCCATCTACACGCACCACCCCGAGGGCTGGGGCCTCACCAAGCTCGACGACGTGATGGCCGTGCAGGCCGACATCTGGGCTTCTCTCGGCGTCCCGATCCAGGCCGGCGAGAAGTTCATCAGCGAGCGCATGGACGAGGTCAAGCGGCGCCTGATGCCCCTCAACTACGACCAGGCCATCGACGTGGCGCGCCTGCTCGACATCCCGTTCTTCAGCGCCCACACGCCGACCGACAACCTGGTCGTCGACTACCTCAACACCTACTTCGCCGAGCGCGAGCCCAAGCTCATCGAGGACGTGCAGAAGGCGCTCCTCGACATCCCCGAGTACCGCATCGCGGCGATGAAGGGTGCCGGGCCGTACGTCGGCAAGAGCAGCGGCACGGCGCGGGCCGGCAAGGTCTGGGTCGACATGACCGGCGGCACCGAGGGACCGAAGAAGGTGCTCGAGAAGCTCGCCGACAGCGGTGTCGGCACGATCGTCGGCATGCACATGAGCAGTGAGCTCCGCGACGAGGCCGACAAGCAGAGCATGCACGTCATCATCGCCGGCCACATGTCGAGCGACTCGCTGGGCATCAACCTCTTCCTCGACGAGCTCGAGCGGCACGGCGTGGCGACGATCGCGACCTCTGGCCTGATCCGCGTCCACCGCGACGCGGACGGCAAGGTCACGAAGGAGGAGCCCGGGGCGCTGCCGGCCCGGCTCTGAGACCGGTCGTTCGAGACGGCG
>DATHSP010000358.1:0-4767 GCA_035464075.1 Thermoleophilia bacterium
CGCGAGCCGGTCGTAGAAGTGACGGTGGTTCGCGAGTCCGGTCAGACCGTCCCTGGTCGCCTGGTCCTCGATCTGGGCGTACAGCCGGGCGTTGTTCAGGGCGATGGCCGCGTGCTCGCCCAAGGCGCGGGCGAAGGACAGCTCCCCTTCGGCGAACCGCCGCGGCTTCGCGCGCTCGACGAGCCGCATCACGCCGAGGGTCTCGTCGTTGATCCTGAACGGGACCCACGCCACGGACTGCTCCCCGGCGGCGTCCATGGCGGCGGCGGGCCCGGCGCCCAGCGACGGGTCGTCGCGCACCTGCAGCACGAGCTCTCCGCGCTGCAGCGCGTCCGCCACGGAGGCAGTCACGGTCGCCGCCCCGCCCGTCGCGCCCTCACCTGCGACCGCCCGCGGCGTGAACCCGCCGGCGCGCTCGTCGAACTCATAGACGAGCGCCCCGGCGACGAGCAGCGCGTCGGTGGCGAGGCGCGCCACGTCCTTCAGCAGCTCGACGCGATCGAGCCGCGAGGCGATCACGCGGGTCGCCTCGGCCAAGGCCGCGAGCCAGCGGTGCTGGTCCTCCTCGAGGCGGTGGAGGCGAGCGTTGTGCAGGCCGGCGGCCGCCTGCTCGCCGATGAGCGAGGCCATGCGCACTTCTTCCTGGGTGAAGCGGCGCTCGTGCTCGGTCTCGATCAGGACCATCATGCCGAGCACGTCCCCGCCGTACACGAGCGGCACGCTCAGCCAGGTCTTCTCGCCCCACTCCAGCATCGCCGCTCGGTCGGCCTCGCTGAGGTCCGCGTCGGAGAACGATTGCTGGGCGACTACGCCCCGGCGGACCGCGTCGAGCCCGCCCGGGTAGTCGCCTATGGGGTACGCACTGCCGATGAGCGCCTCGGCGACGCCCGGCCGCGGATCCTTCTGGTAGAGCACCCTGTAGACCGCCATCTGATCCGTCGGGGAGTACTCCCAGATCACGCTCTCGGGGCAGACGAGGGCCTCGGCGGCGGCACTGGCCACCTCGCGCAGCACGACTTCGTAGTCGATGCTCGAGGTGATCGAGCGGCTCGTGGCCAGCAGCGCCGCCAGCTCGTGCGAGCGCTGCACCATCTTCTTCACGACCTGCTGGCGCTCGATGGCCGCCGAGAGGGAGCCCGCGGCCGAGACCAGGGACGCGGTCTCGGCTTGGCTCCAGAGCCGCGCGCGGTCGCACTGGTCGAGCCGCAGGAACCCGTGGAAGGCGCCGTCGACGAACAGCGGGAGCAGGAGCACCGCGTCGGCGCCCTGAGCCGCGAGGCGCTCGGCGGCGTGGCGGGGCAGGAACTCGACGCGGCTCGCGAACGGGCGGCCGGCGGAGAGGTCCTCGAGCAGCCCGGGGACGACGTCGTCGTAGGCCTCGGCGGTCGCCGCCGCGGTCGTCAGAAGGCTGAGCTCGGGGGAGGCGACCGCCTCTGCGTAGAGAACGTGGGCGGCGCGCCCGTCGGCGCCTTCCGCGTTCCTGAACGCGCAGACCCTGTCGGCGCCGGCGGCCGTCATCAGCCGTTCGAGGGCGAACCCGTGCACGTCGGCCTGCGGGTCCGCCGTCAGCAGCCGGTGCTGGAGGTCGTTGACCGCCGAGCGCAATCGATCGGCGCGGCGCGAGGCGGCGATTTCGTCGGCGTCGCGCGAGGGATCAACGCCGGCCGGACCGACCTCGCCGGCCGCCACCAGGCTGACGTCGGCGACGAGCTCGGCCGTGTCGTCGCAGACCGCCCTCGCCACTTCCTCGGCGCCGGCGTCGTCGAAGCGTGCCCGGCGTTTGGCCCATCCTGTACGTGTCTCGCTCACGACCGTCCTTCGTCGTCCGAGGCTGTTATCGGCGAGAGGGTGCTGTCCGCAAGGGGGATACAGACAGATGTACCGGGCTGCCGCGCCGGTGCGCGACGCCCTCGCCGTCCGACACCGTCACGCGATCAGGCCGTGGTCCATGCGCACGACGACTCGGGCCGTCACCTCTCCGCGGAGGTGACGGCCCGTCACGCTCATCGGGCGTCGGTCGAGGACGGCCCGTGGGACTCACTCGTCGAGAGGCTACGGCTGCAGCAGCAGCGCCCGGTCGTGCGCGCGCTTGTACGGCGCGTCCATCTCCAGCGCGCCGCCGGGGAACTCGTACGCCGCCATCAGGGCGACGAAGTCGTCGGCCGAGAACTCCTGCGGCACGCGCACCCCGGCCTCGGGGTTGCCCTTGTGGCCGGCGAGCCTGCCGGTCGCCAGCAGCTCCATGGCGATGACGCCGGTGAAGGCCGTCTGCGCGACCACGCCCTGGGTGCCGTATTTCGCCACGCACTCCTCGTTATCGGCGACCTGGTAGAGGTAGACCTCGCGCTCGAGGCCGTCCTTGCGGCCCTTCACCCAGGTACCGCCGCAGGTCTGGCCGACGTAACGCTTGCCGATCTCGTTCGGGTCGGGCGCCGCGGCCTCGACGACGTCCCGCGGCGCCACCTCGCAGCTCCCGACGCGGATCTTGTCGGTCCTGTGCAGGTTGACCGACTTGAACACCTCCATCGCCTGGATGAACTCGTCCCCCAGGGCGTACTTGAAGGTCGCCTTCTTCACGCCTTTGAGCAACTCGTGGGTGCGCCCGACGGCGATGACCTCCTCGTGCTCGACGTGAGCGCACTCGACCCAGCCGATCCCCTCGGGGAGGTAGAAGGGCTCGGGCTCGCTGAGCGGAGGGACGGTGTAGAAGCCCCGGTCGCGCTCCCAACAGACCGCCGGGTTGGTGCATTCTTCGATCGTCATCCAGATCGAGAAGCCGAAGCTGATGCCGCTGGCGCCGGGGATCTCGAGGTTGGCGCCGTCGCGGATCCCGATCTCGTCGATCTCGTCGAAGAAGTGGTCGGCGGCATAGCGGCAGAGCCAGTCGGACATGCCGGGCTCGACGCCCCAGCCGGCTAGGGCGAGTTTGCCGATCCGCTCGAACTCCGGCGTGAGCGCGAACTCGTCCTCGCCGAGGACCTTGCCGGCCTTGTTGAACGGGTCGGTCGGGTGCGGCACCGAGAGCGTCGTGGAGGCGTCGAGGTGGTGGACGCGAGCCTTGAGCGCCGCCTGCAGCGTGAATGGGTTGAACTTCACCGGCAGGAAGCTGCACAGGAGGTCGACGCCGTGCTGCGCGCAGAGCGCGGCCACGGCGTCGACATCGCTCGCGTCGACCTGCGCGGCCGGGAAGCGCTTCTCGTCGCCGAGCCGCGCCGAGACGGCCTGCGCCTTGGCGAGGTCGTGGTCGGCCATGACCATCTTCTCGAAGAGCTCGCCCTTCGGATCGCGCCGCTTGGCGATGGCCGCGGTCGACTCGCCCACGCCGCCGCTGCCGACGATCAGTACTCTCATGGTGTCCCCTTCTTCGTCCCTCGCCGTCCCGGCGCCGCGGCGTTCCCACATGCCTGGGTCTACATCGCGGCCGCGCCGGCGCCATCAGGCCGCGCTGCGCTCGCCGGCTTCCCGCCAAGCCTAGCGGTGACCGGCGGCCTTGGGCAGTGGGGAAGTGTGGACGTTCTTCGTCCTCGCGGGCGCAATCCTCGCGCGTCCGTGGGATGATGGGGCCGAGCGGAGCGGCTCCCGGTCCGGTGACCGGCGCGGTCTTCAAAACCGTCTGCGGGGCGGTGCTCCCGTCCTGGGTGGGTTCGACTCCCATGTCGCTCCGCCAGCGCTCCCCTTCGGGCGAGCGATCGGCGCTCCGGCACCGCGGCACGCGCGCGGGCCCACGCTGCGCCTACCGCAGCAGCTTCCCCGCCACCTCGACCATTCTGCGCGGCAGTTCGGAGAACCCGTCGACGCGCACGACGTGACCGTGCCCCGCCCTGGCGACCGCCTCGCCCACCAACCGCCGTGGGGTGACCCAGCCCGTCCTCGTGTGCTCGTGCTCGCGGATGAGGACCACGTGCAGGTCGCGGAAGCGGGCCGCCTCGCCGCAGGGGTCGGGGCCCGCGGTGAACATCCCGTCGGTGATGAGCAGGGCGCTACGGCGTGGATCCCGGCTGCGGGCGAGCTCCTCGTGGCCGCGGCGGAGGCCGGCGGCGATGTGCGTCGCGCCGCCGCAGGGGCGCGCGAGCATGCGGCGGACGATCTCCTCGGGGCTCGTCTGCTCGGTCAGCCGGGAGACGAGGCGTGCCTCGTCGGCGAACAGCACCACGGCCAGGTCGCCGCGGTGTGAGCGCAGGGCCAGGACGGCCGCCGCGACCGACGCGAGCGCCATCTTCTGGCCGGCCATGCTCAGCGACGCGTCGACCATCAGCACGACCTGCCGGCGGCGCTCCTCGCGGTGCACGCCGACCCAGTCGCCGGGCTCGGGGTGGGGCTTGCCGAGCAGGTTCTCGACGGTCGCCTCAGCGTCGAGTTCGCCGTGGAACGGTTCGCGCAGCGGTGCCCGCACGGTTCGCGTGGGGGCGCGCAGCGGGCCGACGAGGCGGGCGGCGCGCTGCAGGACGGCGCGCGCCGCCAGCGTCTGCACGCAGGCCTCGGCGCGGCGGCTGAGGCCCGACAGAGAACCGGCGCTCAGGGCCAGCGCCATCTCCCAGCCGGTGGTCTTCCCGGACGGCCCCGTGAGGCGACGGGCGAGTTCACGCCGCTCCGTCGCGGTCAGGGACCGTGGCTCGAGCTCATCGCCGAGGCCGCAGGCGGGACTCCTGACGTCGAGGCCGAGGCCGCGTGCCCGGGGCCGGGCCGCGGCGCTGTCGCTCAGGCTTTTTTTGCCTGCTCCCGGGCGGCTTCGGCGGCCGCCTGGGCGCCGGCGTCGGGGTCCTCGCC
>DATHSP010000359.1:0-1888 GCA_035464075.1 Thermoleophilia bacterium
GGTCGCGCAATCCGGCCTCGGCGATGTCGTGGTTCTCTTCGAGCCAGCCCTTCGGATCGATCGTGACCAGGAATTCCCGTTCAATGGCCTCCGTGAGCCCGGCAAGATTCCACTGCTCCTCGACGCTCTCACGCGGCACGAACTGGTCGACGATCCCGTTGACGACCTCGGCGCGGATGCCGGTGACGGAGTCGGCGATGTCCTCCGCCCCCATCAGCTCGGTGCGCTGCTGGTAGATGACCTTGCGCTGGTCGTTGGCGACGTCGTCGTACTCGAGCAGGTTCTTGCGCAGGTCGAAGTTGTAAGCCTCGACCTTGCGCTGGGCGCGCTCGATCTGCCGCGAGAGCATCTTGCTCTCGATCACCTCGCCTTCCTTCATGCCCGCCGTCGTCAACCAGCGCTTGGTGCGCTGGGGGTCGCCGAAGATGCGCATCAAGTTGTCTTCGAGCGACAGGTAGAACCGGCTCGAGCCCGGGTCGCCCTGGCGGCCCGACCGGCCGCGCAGCTGGTTGTCGATGCGGCGCGACTCGTGGCGCTCGGTGCCGACGATGTGCAGGCCGCCCGACGCCACGACCGCCTCATGGCGCTTCTGCCAGTCCGCCTCGAGCGCCTGGCGCGCTGCCGTGTCCGCCTCCTCGCCGAGCTGCACGAGCTCGGCCTTGAGGCTGCCGCCAAGCACGATGTCCGTGCCACGACCGGCCATGTTGGTCGCGATGGTCACGGCGCCCGGACGCCCGGCCTGTGTCACGATCAGCGCCTCGCGGTCGTGCTGCTTTGCGTTCAGAACCTCGTGAGCGATGCCCTGCTTCTTGAGCAGGTCCGAGAGGTACTCCGAGGTCTCGACCGAGGTCGTGCCGACGAGCACCGGCTGCTTGCGCACGGCGCACTCGCGGATGTCCTCGATGATCGCGTCGTACTTGTCCTTCTGCGTCAGGTAGACGAGGTCGGCCGCGTCGTCGCGGATCATCGCCTTGTGCGTCGGCACCACGACCACTTCGAGCCCGTAGATCTGCTGGAACTCGAAGGCCTCGGTGTCGGCGGTACCCGTCATGCCAGCGAGCTTGCCGTACATGCGGAAGTAGTTCTGGAACGTGATCGAGGCGACCGTCTGGTTCTCCTCGCGCACGCGCACGCCTTCCTTGGCCTCGACCGCCTGGTGCAGGCCGTCGGACCAGCGGCGGCCCGGCATCGTGCGGCCGGTGAACTCGTCGACGATGATCGCCTCGCCGTTGCGGACGATGTACTCGACGTCCTTGCGGTACAGCGCGTGCGCGCGCAGCGCCGCATTCAGGTGGTGCATCAGCCGGATGTTGGCCGGGTCGTAGAGGCTCTGGCCCTCGGCCAGCAGTCCCGTCTTCAGGAACAGCTCCTCGACGCGCTCATGGCCGGCGTCGGACAGGTGCACCTGCTTGCCCTTCTCGTCGGCCCAGTAGTCGCCCTCGCCCTCTTCGCTGTCCTGCCGCTTCAGGCGCGGCACGATCTCGTTGATCCGCAGGTAGAGCTCGGTGCTCTCCTCGGCGGGGCCCGAGATGATCAGCGGCGTGCGCGCCTCGTCGATCAGGATCGAGTCGACCTCGTCGACGATCGCGTAGGCGAGGCCGCGCTGCATGCGGTCCTCGATGCGGAACGCGAGGTTGTCGCGCAGGTAGTCGAAGCCGAACTCGTTGTTGGTGCCGTACGTGATGTCGGCGGCATAGGCGCGCCGCTTCTCATCGAGCGACTGGCCGCTGCGAACCACGCCGACCTCCAGGCCGAGGAAGCGGTAGACCGGCCCCATCCACTCGGCGTCGCGCCGGGCGAGGTACTCGTTGACCGTGACGATGTGCACACCCTTGCCGGACAGCGCGTTCAGGTAGGCGGGCAGCGTCGCGACCAGGGTCTTGCCCTC
>DATHSP010000360.1:0-1592 GCA_035464075.1 Thermoleophilia bacterium
GAGCGCTACCGCGACACCCGCGACGAGATCTGGGACGCGCTCGAGGAGGTCATCGCCGACCGCGTCGTCCTGCTCAACCGCGCGCCGACGCTGCACCGCCTCGGCATCCAGGCCTTCGAGCCGGTCCTCGTCGAGGGTCAGGCGATCCAGCTGCACCCGCTCGTGTGCGAGGCCTTCAACGCCGACTTCGACGGCGACCAGATGGCGATCCACGTGCCGCTGTCGGTCTACGCGCAGGCCGAGGCCAGGTTGCAGATGCTCTCCTCGCACAACCTGCTCTCGCCGGCCCACGGCAGCCCGAACGTCGGCGCCGCGCGCGACATCATCCTCGGCCTCTTCGTGCTCACCCAGGTGCACACCGGGCGCAAGGGCATCGGCGCCGAGTTCGCCGACGAGATCGCCGCGCTCGAGGCGTACCGGGCCGGTGAAGTCAGCCTCAACGCCGCCATCAAGGTGAACGGTCGATCGACCTCCATCGGCCGGCTGAAGTACCGCTTCGCCAACGCCGACGAGGCGCTGCTCGCGGCCGAGCGCGGCGAGATCGACATGCAGGACGTCGTCACCGTCAAGCTCGACGGCCGCCTGGTCGAGACCAGCCCGGGCCGCGTCTTCTTCGCGCGCCTGGTGCGCGAGACCCTGGCCGAGGACGGCGGCGAGGTGCCGGCGTCCATGATCCGCTACGACACGGCCTACGAGAAGGGCGCGCTCCGCGACCTCGTCGTCGACAGCTTCAAGCTGCTCGGCGTCGAGCGCACGGCGAAGCTGCTCGACGGCCTCAAGCAGGCGGGGTTCGAGCTGAGCACCACCTCGGGCATCACGATCGGCATCGACGACGTCGCGATCCCGCCCGCCAAGAAGGGCCTGCTGGCCGAGGCGCAGGCGAAGCTGGAGAAGATCCAGCAGTTTGCCGAGATGGGCTTCGTCACCGAACAGGAGCGCTTCCAGCAGGTCGTCCGCCTGTGGAACGACACGACCGAGCAGGTCAAGCAGGCGGTGTTCGAGAACTTCGAGAAGAACATGCCCTTCAACCCGCTCTACGTCATGGCGCAGTCGGGCGCGCGCGGCAACCCGCAGCAGATCCGCCAGCTCGCGGGCATGCGCGGCCTCATGGCGAAGCCGTCGGGCGACACGATCGAGCTGCCGATCCGCGCGAACTTCCGCGAGGGCCTCGACGTGCTCGAGTACTTCATCTCGACCCACGGCGCCCGCAAGGGCGGGGCGGACACCGCGCTGCGCACGGCGGACTCCGGCTACCTGACCCGCAAGCTGGTCGACGTCGCCCACGAGCTCGTCGTCCGCGAGGACGACTGCGGGACCGCCGACTTCCTCGACGTGCAGCTCTACACCTCCGAGGGCCGCGCGCGCCCACGCTCGCAGATCGAGATGAGCCTCTACGGTCGCACGCTCGCGCTCGACCTCGAGCTCGGCGACCTGAGCTACTCGGCCGGCGCCACGCTGATGCGCGAGGACGTCGAGGCGATCGCCGCCGCCTTCCAGGGGCAGCCGGAGCTGCGGACGCTCGCCGTGCGCAGCCCGATCACCTGCCAGACGCGCGCCGGCGTGTGCCGCACCTGCTACGGCCTCGATCTGTC
>DATHSP010000361.1:0-12064 GCA_035464075.1 Thermoleophilia bacterium
GGGCGGCGGCAGCACGGCCGCCGCCCGCGCCGCCCCTCACTCAGTTCGCGTAGTAGGCCTGCAGCAGGTCGTACCAGCCCGCCCCACCGGCCGACACCGGCTGCGCGAAGGCAGTGTTCGCGCCGAACAGTGCCTCGTACGAAGTCCAGTCGGCCGCGTTGGCCCACCAGACGGCGATGCCGGTGGCACCGGCCGTCCAGCGCGTCGTGTGATTGGCGATGACCGCACCCCGCATGGCGTCGGCGACGGCGACGGTCGCCGTCTTCAGCTTCATGCCTTCGGCCTTCTTGAGGTCGGGGTCGACCGCCAGGCGGTCGCACAGGGTGATGAAGTCGTATTGCCAGCTGTTCAGCGCCGTCCACGTCTTGACCAGGGCCATCTTGTAGTCGTGCTTGAAGAGCGGCACGCCCGCCGTCATGCGCTGCACCCACGTCTTCAGGGCCGGGATCGCCGCGCGCACCTCGCGCACGTCGATCGCCGACAGACAGACCATCGTGTAGCCGCCGACGCCGTCGTAGTAGGCGCCCCAGCCGTCGACCATGTCGGTGGCGACCTGCTCGGGCGTGCGGCCGGGCTCGAGGGCCACGGGCGCCAGCATCAGGTCGTAGGCGAAGCCGGCGAACGGGATCATCTCCTCGGAGGCGACCATGATGTCGACCAGCTCGCTGAGGGCGACCTCGTAGGCGACCGCCATGTCGGCCATGTTGCAGGCGTCGAAGGCGAGGATGTCGATCGGCACTCCCGCGGCGACGATGGAGGTCCGCAGCTCGGGCATCGTGATGCGGTCGTGATCCGACGAGTCGTCGTAGCAGATGCCGCGCCAGGCGCCGCCGTGGTCCCAGAGGTCGACGGCGAGGTGCTCGGAGGGATACCGCGCCGCCAGCTCCTCGACGAACCACTGCAGGTTCTCCGGGTCGCCGAAGTTCATCTCCGGGTACGTGTCGACGACCGTGGCCACGTCGCCCTCGAACTCGACCAGCTCGGTGGTGTCCGTGCTCAGCCGGTCGACCAGGGCGACGATGTGCACGTCGTCGCTCGCCGGGATGCCGAGGAGCGCGGGGACGTTGATGTCGTCCCAGGCGGACTCGAGGTTGTTGTCGGCGGCGATGTAGAGGCCGAACGTCCACTCGACCTCGTCGATTTCGTCTACCGCGAAGGCCGGTGCGGCGAAGACGGCGAGCAGCGCCACCACCGTCAGCGCCGTGAGGCAGAGCCGGGCGCAGCGCGACCCGCGTGCGTGGGATGTCATGACGGTCCCCCCATGTCTCGTGATCGTGCCGGACCGGTCGAGACGTGCGCGGCGACCCCCCCAGGCCGCCGGCAGGGCCCCTCCGCCGGCTCACTTCACCGGCTATCGTACGCCCTTCGCCGCAGGGGTCAACGGTGTCCGGCGTCCGGCGGCGCAGGCGGCGTGCGTCAGGCGCCGAGGCTGGCGCGCAGGCGGTGTGCGTCAGGCGCCGAGGCTGGCGCGCAGGAGCGCGACCACGGCCTCGGCCGGGAAGTGCGCGAGGAGGACGCCGCAGCAGGCGAGGATGTAGTCGCGGTCGACGACGCAGCGCGCGTCCTTCGGCGGCAGCAGGCGGTCGCCGCCGTTCTTCGCGCGCACGTCGAGGAGCAGGGCCTCGCCGCCGGGCAGGCGCGTGAAGGCGCCGCCGGTG
Organism: Thermoleophilia bacterium; assembly: GCA_035464075.1. Taxonomy (GTDB): domain Bacteria; phylum Actinomycetota; class Thermoleophilia; order UBA2241; family UBA2241; genus UBA2241. The sequence continues at coordinate 1,659 of DATHSP010000361.1, forward strand.
CCGATCACCCAGCGGCACGCCGTGAGGTCGCGGCCGCGGGCCACCGTCTGGCGACCGGTGGGCGTGTAGAGGTGCGCGAGCTGGCCGGCGTGCCGCTGCACGCCGGTCACGGCGGCGTGGTGCGCCAGCGTCAGCGCGGCGTGGACCTCCTCCGGTGTCGTCGGGATCGCCGGCGGAAGCTTCGTCGGGCGCTCGCCCTGGGCCAGCATCTCGACGACGTGCGGGGCGCTCACGTACGTCCCCAGGTCGCCCTCGACGGTGCGCTTGCTGTGCGGCTGCGGCTCGACCTGCAGGGCGGCGTACTCGACGCTCCCGTCGGTCACCGAGTGGACGTCGGTCGTGGCGCCGCCGACGTCGACCACGACCAGGTCGCCGAGCGTCTCGGCCAGCGTCTCGGCGGCCACGAGCACGGCGCCCGGGGTGGGCAGGATCCTGCCGGTCACCAGGGCGCCGAAGCGCTCCATACCGGGGGCGTGGATGATGTGGTCCTCGAAGGCGTCGTGGATCACGGCCCGCGCGGGGACCACGTCGAGCTCATCGATGCCGGGATAGACGTTCGGGGTCACGCGCACGTCGAAGCCGGCAGCGTGGAGGATCTCGCAGGCCTCGTCGCAGACCGCCGAGTTGCCGCCGTAGATGACCATCGGCTTCTTGCCGGCGGCGAGGACGCGGTCCTGGATCGGCGCCGCGTGGTCGCCGCCGCCGCTGGCCGCGGCGGTGAAGTCGACCTGCACGAGCATCTCGGCGTTGTGCAGCACGGTCTCCACGTCGCCGCCCTCCACCCCGCCGGCGAGCATGACGACGTTGGGGCGGGCGGCGGCGATCTTCACGAGATCGGGGCGGCGCAGCTTGCCGGCGGTCTGGTACTCGACGACGCCGCCGGCGCCCAGCGCCGCCTCCCGCGCCGCCATCGCCGTCATCTTCGCCGTCAGCCCGTGGACGGTCATCCGCAGGCCGCCGGCGGCCGAGCTCGTGGCGAGGAACTCGCGCGGCTCGAGTGGCCCGGTGGTCGCTTCGATCTGGGCCCGGGCCGCGCTGACTCCGACGGTCACGTCGCCGTCGAGCACCGAGGTGGCGGCGACGCCCTGGCCGAGGAGACGGGGCGTCGCCCCGGCGGCGAGCTTCTCCGCCGAGAGACCGTCGAAGGCGCTGACCACGGTCGTCGTCGAGCCGATCTCGGCGACGAGCGCGTCGACGGGGCGCGCGGCGGCCTCGCCGCCGCGCGCCCCGTTCGCTCCCGTCGTGCCGCTCACGCGCCGACCTCCGGCGCGGCCCCGGCGCTCACGCGCCCGGCCCCTGCGCCGACGCCGTGCTCACGCGCCGCCGCCCGGCGCCTGCCCGGCGGCGCGAGCCTGCAGCGTCTCGACCATGAAGCTGGCCACGTGGTGACCCTTGGTCCCGCGGCCGAACCCGGCGTCCATGCCCCAGCTGCGGGCCAGCTCGTCGGTGACCTGCGTGCCGCCGCTGATCAGCAGGAGCCTCTCGCGCACGCCCTTCTCCACCGCGAGGTCGGCGATCTTCTCCATGTTCTGGCGGTGGATGTCGCCGTGGGTGATGATCGTGCTGAGCAGCACGGCATCCGCGGCGTGCTCGATGGCCGCGTCGAGCAGCTTGTCGACCGAAACCGAGGTGCCGAGGTACACACACTCGATGCCGTACTTCTCGATGCCGCCGTGCTTGATGTCGATGATCTCGCGCATCCCCACCGAGTGCTCGTCGTCGCCCACGGTGGCGGAGACGCACTTCAGGCCGTGGTCTTTGACGAAGGTACGGATCGCGTCCTCGGGCACGAGCTGCACCTCGGCGGGGATCACCAGCGTGGCCGGGTCGACGCTCGCCTCGAGCCGGCCGCGCACCTCGACGAGGGTGCCCTCCGCCGGGTGCATCACCTGCTTGTGGATCACCTCCGGCTCGCGGAGGTTCATCGCCTTGGCCAGCTCGAGGGCGGCGAACTCGGCGACGCGTGCCGCCGCCGGCAGGAACATCGTCACGACGACGACGCCGTCCCCGGCCCACTGCACCTCGGGCTTGACGAGGCCCTTCTCGCGCTCCTCGGCGGTGCGCTCGAGGCGAACGTTGACGTTGTCCTCGGGGTCGAGCTCGTCGATGAACGGGATCAGGCGCTCGTCACAGAGCGTGCAGCCGCCGATGGGGTCGCACGGCTTCTTCAAACCTCCCGGCAGGTGATTGTCGCCGAAGTGGTGGCACACGGGTGCCATGTAGTCGGCCTCGCGCTCCACCACGGTGCCCACGGCGACCCCGCCGTCGATCTTGCGGGCGATGCCGTCGTCGTTGGTCTCCGGGTACATGCCCGAGTCCACGAAGTAGCCCTCCTGGACCGCGCCGAAGTAGCCGCCGTCGCGGACCATGCCCTCGAGGAAGAGGACCGCGCGCTCCTTGAGCTCGCGCACCTTGCTCTTGAGCTCGGGCGCCTCGCGGTCCACTTTGACGACCTTGCGCAGCCCGTCGAGGCCGACGAGCGTCTGCCGCGCGGTGTTGCAGGCGTGGACGTTGTTGTAGTGCCAGGGGACGTTGCGACCCTCGTCGGGCGTGATCGTGCTCTGGATGTCGGCCGACGTGAGCCGGCTGACCAGCATGTTGAGCACGTGGTTCACGGTCGCCTCGCGGCCGCAGGACTCGATGTAGCGCGTGTTTTGCTGAGCGCGCATCTTGTACTGCCCGAAGAGGTCGCGGAGGGCGACGGCGTACGGCAGGTCCATGCGCACGCAGGGCGCCGGCGCCGCGTCGGGCGGCACCGTGCTCAGGCAGATGTTCTCCGGCGGCATGCCGGCCTTGACCGAGTAGGCGCAGTTGATGGCGTGCTGCACGAGCAGCTCCGGCATGACCTTCCACGCCTCGCGGGCGGTGGCGTTGGCGTTGTGGGCCCCGTCGATCTGGGCCATGTCCACGGCCGCCATGATGCGCTTGGCCACCGCCGCGTCGACGAAGCTGCGCACCATGTTGATGTTGCGGTAGAGCACGTTGTACTGCGGGTCCTGGTGGGCGCCGTTCACGCCCTCCTCGGCGAACATCACGGCCATCTCGGGGCCGGCGACGCCGCTCACGTAGGAGTGGAAGTTGATCGGCCGCCCGACCTCGTCCTCGATCAGGTCGAGGGCCCTGCGCGTGGCCCGCACCTGCTTGCGCGTGACGGCGATGCCGCCCACGCCCTCGGGCGTGCCCTCGAGCAGGCTGTCCATGTGGCTCTGCCCGGCGGTGCGGATCACCATGATGTGGTCGGCGCCGTGCCAGGCCGTCATGCGCATGCGGCGGATGTCGTCCTCGAAGCGCCCGCTTGCGATCTCCGTCGTGACCACGCAGTCCGGCTGCGGGTCGATGTCGCCGAAGTACTTGGCGGCCGGCAGCGGCACGCTGCGCGCCAGGCTGCGCGACGTCTCGCGGTACGAGAACGGACCGATGGCCTGGTCCTCGACCGGCGTGCGCCAGGTCCAGCCGCGACGGCGCGGCCGGTAGTCCTCGATGCCGTCGAGGATCTCGTGCAGGTCGATCTTCTCCTCGGGGTCGAGCGGGTGACGGGAGGCCCAGTCGTCGGGGCCGGCGCCGGCGGGTGCGTACGGCTCCGGCGCCTTCGCGGGCCTGTGGTGGCCCTTGGGTCCGCTCTCAGGCGCCATGGTGGCCACCCCACTTCCGCTCGACGTCCTTCCAGCCCTCTCCGGCGGCGAGCCTGGCCGCGGCCGCGCGCACGTCGACGTCCCACTGCCGCGCGCAGTGCAGCACGACGTGCCCGGCGCCGTGGCCGAGCAGGCCGCGTTTGTCGAGCTCGTTGACCACGCCGTTGCCGGTCGGCGAGTCGACCCCCATGCGCATCAGCACCGAGCGCTCGATGCTCGGCGAGGTGTGCGTGCGGGCGAGCTCGATGAGCGGCTCCGTGACCTGTTCGACGAGCTCCCAGAAGCGAGCCTCGAGCTGCTCGTCCGAGAGGTCGGCGAGGTGGGTCCGCCAGGCGAGGTATTCGTCGGCGCGCGTCATGTCAGGCCTCCTTGAGCGACGCCAGGATCGCCTCGATCGTCGCCGCGTCCGAGTTCGTGTCGGCGGCGAGGAAGGCGATGTCGTCGGCCGTCGGCGCGTACCCCTCGGGCGCGTTCTTGAGCGCGTTGCGTACGTAGCTCGTGCGCATGCGGGCGACGTCGAAGTCGCGCGCCTGGATCTGCTCGAGGCGCTCGGGGATGACGATCATCTTGCCGGGCACGTTGTTCTTCGGGTCGCCCGCGCAGACCGCGACACCCATCTCCTTGGCGAAGTTGAGCTGCGACCAGTGGTGCTTGCCGGCGCCCGTGTACTCGGTCTCCTGCACGACGACCGTGGCCTCGCAGGGCAGCTCTTGGGCGAGGCTCACGGCGGCGGTCATCGCCGTGTTGCCGGCCGGGCCGCGCTCGAGACCCTCGAGCTTGGCCATCGCCTCGGTGATGTAGAAGACCTCGCCCTGGGTCACGGTCAGGTAACGGTCGAGGTAGCGCAGCGGCCGGGCCGCGTTGCGCGGCACGTCGGCGCGGTCGGGCCAGGTGGCGAAGGGCACGCCGAAGCCCGTGTGCCCGGTGGTGAAGCTCTTGTGATTGAAGTCGGTGTCGCTCGCCATGTGCAGCCCGCTGAGGTCGACCGAGGCGCTGACGATCTCGGTCTCGGTCGCGCCGGCGCGCTTGAGCCCGCGGGCCGTGCCCGTGGTGTTGCCGCCGCCGGCGTGGGTGACCACGACGTGCGTCGGCGGCGCTCCGGTGAGGGCCGTCATCTCGCGGGCGAGCTCGAGGCCGAGCGTCTCGATGCCGCTCACCCCGAACGAGCTGTAGAGCGAGGCGGCGAAGTAGCCGGTCTCGTCGAGCAGCTCGACCATGTGGAAGAAGAGCTCGGGCCCGACGGTCATCTGCACGACCTCGGCCCCGTACGACTCGCAGATGCGACCCTTCTCGACGATCTCGGGCTGGCCGACGTGGCGGCTGTCGAAGGTCTCCTGGCAGATGATGCACTTGAGGCCGTTGCGCGCCGCCTGGCTGGCGACGGCGGCGCCGTAGTTGCCCGACGTCGCCGCGATGACGCCCTCGTAGCCCTTCTCCTTCGCCACGTGGATGCTGACGCTGGCGCGGCGGTCCTTGAACGCGCCGGCGAGGTTGGCGGCCTCGTCCTTGACGAAGATGCGCGCGCCCTTGCCGGGCGCGCTGATGCTGCGCACGAGGTCGGTGAGGTTCCTGAGCTCGAGCAACGGGGTGCTGCCGACACCGGCACGCGCCTGGATACCGGCGATGTCCTCAAGCGAGTAGCCGTGCGCCGTCATCATGCCTTCGTAGTCGAAGGCGACGGGGCTCTGCTCGAACACGCTGTAGTCCATGCCCAGCGCTTTGTGCATGATCTCGCCGCGGCGCGCCATGAGGGCGTCGAACCTGGTGGCCATCAGCACTCACCGCCCGGGGCGGGCGAGCAGCCGCACCCGCAGCCGCAGCCGCCGGCCTCGTCCTGCGCGCGCCGCCACTCGGCGAGCTGCCGGCGCAGGTCGCGACCGACGTGCGTGAGCTCGGGGATCGGGTTCCCGTAGGTGATGAAGTAGCCGGGGTTCACGGCCGAGAGCGCGCCGGTCACGCGGCGTCCGGTGATCGTCTCGACGGTCAGCTCTTCGCCCATACCGGCTTCGCCCTGGGCGAAGCCCTTGACCCACATCATGAGCGGCTTCTCCGCCGTCTCCGGCGGCAGGTTCTTCGATCGGTCGGCCGGGTCGAGCAGCTTGCACTCGACCTCGACCCAGTCGCCCTCGCGGGCGCGGATCTCTTCGGTCACGCTCGTCACCCCTTTCAGGTGGTCGGAGCCCGCGCCCGCTCCGGCGCGACCGGCGCGGGCTCGCTCCTCGTCGTCCGGGGTCAGGCGCTCGGCGTCCAGAAGCGCGGCAGCGGCATGTCGACCACGGTCAGCATGCCGGCCGGCGCGTCCTTCACCAGCGGGATGTAGTTGCCGGTGCTCGCGTAGGTGCCCTTGCCGCCGGGGATCTCGGGCTTGTTGGCCATGTTCACGTTCGGGTCACCGTGGATCTCGATGTAGTCGCCGGTGTCCACACCCTCGAGCTCGGGGTGGATCTGCTGCGGGTGGATGAGCTCGATCTTGAGCTCGCCGCCGACGTAGCCGCGGCCGATGTGGCGGCAGCCGGCGACGTCGCCGGGCGCCACGTGCACGTGCGGCGTCGAGCGCTCGACCTTGGTGACGATGGGCTCGCGCGTCTCCTCGATGCGCTCGACCGTCCAGCCCAGCGCGCGGGCGATGAGGTTGATGCTCTCGGGGAACCCGATGTGGCCGACGATGCTGCCGTCGGCGACGCCCCTCTCGAACTCCTCGACCGTCGTGCCCACGCCCTGGCCCTTCATCACCGTCGGGCCGAAGGGCGAGAGGTCGTTGACGCGGGTCGCGACGATCTTGTCGACGCGCAGGCAGACCGAGCTCCACATGACGATGAGCGCGTCGAGCATGAAGCCGGGGTTGATGCCGGTCCCCAGGACGGTGACGCCGTGCTGCTTCGCCAGCGCGTCGATGCGGTCGCCCCAGGCGGAGTCGCTGGCCCACGGGTAGCTGATCTTCTCGGCGATGCAGATCACGTTGCAGCCGGCCTCGACCGCGGGCACGACCTGGTCGGTCACCTCGTGCAGGTTGCTCTGCGTGTTGATGCAGACGACGTCCGGCTTCTGCGCCAGCACGGCGGCGAAGTCGGTGGTCATCTTCACGTCGCACGGCCGGCCGAGCAGCTCGCCGACCGTCTTCCCCTCCTTGGCGGGGTTGGTGACGATCACGCCGACGAGGTCGATGTCCTGCGGGCGGTCGAGGATGAACCCCAGCAGCCCCTGCCCCATCATGCCGGTGCCCCACTCAGCGACTCGTATCATCGTGCTCCTCCTCGTGATGCATGTCTGCATCAGTCGTATTCAGCGGTCGGCGCACCTCGGCCGTCCGATGGAACGAGGTGCGTGAGTCCGGCGGGACGGGGGGTCCCGGCGGGACGGGAGAGCGGACGGAGGCGCCGAGGGCCACGGCCGCAGGCCGTGTCAGCGGCGCGTCGTCGAGGGGATCGAAGCTGGTGGAGGCTGGTCGACCACGACCGGGTCGAGGATGGAGAGTTCTTTGCCCGTGGTCGCCTCCGTGGATCGGGGGTGTGGAGCGCCCTCGATGCTATGCGGTAGGCCGGGGGTGGTCAACCGTCGGTGAGACTTCGGAAAGGGCGAACGGCGCGGCCTTGGGAACGGCGGACGGCGCGGTCCGCGGCACCGGGTGGACGGCTCCGTTCGCGCCACGTGTGATCCTCCCGCCGGGCGGTCTCAGGAGGCGACGTTAGCGGCCACGACGACCTTGTCGCGGCCGCCGGCCTTGGCCCTGTAGAGGGCCTGGTCGGCGCGCTCCATGAGATCGCCGAGCGGCTCGACGCCGGACACCCGTGTGGCCAGGCCGATGCTGACCGTCACGGCCACACCGGTGGGCAGTCCCGAGCCGGCGCCGATGGCCGCGGCGCAGCCGCGGATACGCTCGGCGACGGCCCGGGCGGCGCACTCGCCCGTCGCCGTGAGCACCACGGCGAACTCGTCCCCGGCGTAGCGCGCGAGCACGTCCTGCTCGCGCACGCAGCTCTCCAGCGCCCGCGCCATCTCGCGGAGCACGCTGTCGCCGCGCAGGTGTCCGTAGGTGTCGTTCACGCTCTTGAAGTCGTCGAGGTCGATCATCAGCACGGCGACCTCCTGGCCGTCACGGTCCGCGCGCGCGACCTCCTCTTCGAGCCGGCGGTAGAACTCTCGGTGGTTGAGCAGCCCCGTGAGGCTGTCGCGCACGGCGGCGCGCCAGAGGGTCTCCTGGGCCTCCTCGACCCGCCGGGCCATGGCGTTGAACGCGTGGCCGAGGTCGGCGAACTCGTCGTCTCCGCGCGGTTTCACCCGGGTGGAAAGGTCGCCGAAGGCCATGGCGTCCACCGCGCGCGTCAGCCCGTTGAGCGAACGCCCGAACGGGATGCTCAGGAGCGTGGCGACGATCGCGGCCAACACGAGCCCCGGCCACAGTGAGATGAGGATCGAGCGGCGCATCGCGGTGCTGGCGGTGGCGATCGGGGTGCGGTGGTTGCTGACCACCAGGTAGGTCGTCACGCCCGGGGTCGCGAGGGCGCGTGCCTTGCTCGCCGTCTCGGTGCTCACCAGGGGCGACCGCTGGCGCTCGAGCACGGCGAGGGCGTCACGGGCCACCAGCCGCCGGGCGAGAGCGCGGTCCGACGTCCCCATCACGACCCCGTCCGCGAGGAAGGTCACCTCCGTGCCGACGACGCTCTTCAGCGCGTCGGCGAAGCTGTCACACACGAGCACGCCGAGGACGAGAGCACCGACGGACTCGTCGTCGTAGCCGCGGGGCACGATCGGCGCGGCGGCAAGCACCCAGAGGCGACCGTCGCGATACATCATGGTCGAGCTCACGACCTTGGCCGCCGTCATGCGGACCAGGGACTCCGCGCCGAGATCGGGCAGGGGCAGACCGGCGGACCGCAACAGGTCACCCTCCGCGGTGAGGACGACGGCGCTCTGCACTCTCTCGTTGAGGATGACGTGCCCGAGCACGTTCGCGGCGATCCAGCGGCCGTCGCCGCTCACCACCGCATCGGCCAGGGCACGATCGACGGAGACGCCGGCGGCGGCTCGCTCGAGACGCGTGTTCATCTGCTCGAGCGCGTTGACCGCGACCGTGAGGTCCTCGTCCATACGCTGCCGCTCGAGCGCCGCGAGATCGTTACCGACGCGGTCGCTGAGGATCACGAACTGCACCGTCAGGGCGGCGCAGACCACCGCAAAGACGCTGAGAAGGAGCTTGCTGCGCAGCTGGAGCCGAAGCATCCCGCGCACGCCGGCACGTCGTGGATTTCCGGTGGCGTCCATGATGTCGGTATCGGCACGCCGACGGCCGATGCGAGCCGGTTTGGTCCGAAATTGCCGCAAACTGGACGGATGTTCCCGGTGGTTGCGGCAGTCTGAGCACTCTCGCTCGAAAGACCGGCCGGCGCGCGAGTCCTCCGTCAGCCATGCAGGGTCTCCCGGAAGCGGCGCCGGAGACCCCGCGAGCTGCGGTCGCGAGGCCGCGCCGAGCGCGCCGCCGTCGCCTTACGTGCCGGGCCCGGCGCTCCCCTGGGCCGCCGGGCCCAACCCGTCGGCGCGGATCGCCCGGCCCTCTCGCAGCGCGGCCGAGACCTCGCCGGCCACGAGTGCCCGCACGGCGTCGTCAACAGGCACGGTCACGACGAGACCGCCCGCCGCGGCGGCGACGAACGCGACGTGGCGCACGGCCGTGCCGGTCGCCGCCTCGACGGCGACCGCGTAGGCGGCGCCCTGCGGCGTGTAGCGCTCGAGCAGCGTGGCGGCGTCGGCGGCACGGTCGGTCTTGTAGTCGACGACCACCCACTCTCCGCCGTCACGGTACAAGAGGTCGACGGCACCGCCGACCACGACGCCCTCGAGAAGGGCGCCGACGGGCAGCTCGCGATAGACCTCGGAGCTCGTCGCGGCGGCGCGTACGGGCGCGGCCGACCAGCAGACGCGCGCCAGCTCGGCGGCTCGCTCGGCGAGGTCGGGGTGGCCCATGTCGGCGGCGACCGCCGCCGAGAGCGACGAGAGCGACGAGTCGTCGGCGAGGTCGCACAACTCCATGACGCGATGCACGGCGGCGCCGAGCGCCAGCGCCCGGGTACGACCGGGCGGCGCGCCCGGTCCGCCCGCCCGCACCTCGTCGTCGACATGCTCGAGCCCGCTGGGGCTGGTCGCCGGCGCGGGGCGGCGGGCGCGCTCGAGGAGCGCAGCCCGCCCGACGCGCCAGGCGTCGCGCGCGGCCAGCAGCTCGAGGGCGTCGAGCCTCGCGTCGCCGCCGTCGCGCCGCGCGGCCTCGCCGGGAGGCAGCACGAGCAGGCCGCCGATCTCGGACTCCTCGGCCGCCGGCTGCTCGCCGGCGGCCGGCAAGGAGCCGGCGAGACCGCCGAGGAGCACGCCGGCGGCCGCCTCGCCGCCCTGGTTCGTCAGCTTGCCGAAGCAGCTCACGACCAGGCGGTCGCGCGCCCGCGTCGCGGCGACATACAGCAGGCGGCGCAGCTCGCTCGCGGCCATCTCCTTCTCACGCTCGTTGAGCACCGTGTACTCGGCGGGCTCCAGGTCGCAGGCGGCGCCGCCGGGCAGCTCGGCTTTGAACTTCACGGCCAGGCGACGGCCGGCGCGGTCGACGATGGGCTTGACTGTCTCCCGGCCCCCACCACCGCCTGCCCGCGCCCCGCCGACCAGCACCACGATCGGGTACTCGAGCCCCTTCGCCTTGTGGATGGTCGAGAGGTGGACGACATCGGCCTCGTCGTCGACCTGCGACTCCTGCTCGCCGCCCGAGTCGCCGGCCTCGGCGGCCCAGGGGAG